>JBFWNZ010000238.1:0-6232 GCA_050250795.1 Alphaproteobacteria bacterium
GCCTTCAGGAAAAGCTGTTCCGCAAGACGCTGGAACTGGGCCGGCGCGCCTATGAGGAACCGGGCCGGATGGGGCTTGGCGACCGGCTGCTGAACGCCCTGCTGGAACTGCTGGTCCGGCGCAAGGTGCGCGGCCGTTTCGGCGGCCGGCTCAAGGCCTTCGTTTCCGGCGGCGCGCCGCTCAACTATGAGGTCGGGTTGTTCTTCCAGGCGCTGGGCCTGACCATCCTGCAGGGCTACGGCCAGACCGAATCCTCACCCGTCGTCAGTTGCAACGTGCCGCAGAAGAACAAGCTGCGCACGGTCGGCCCCGCGCTGGGGAACGTGACGGTCCGGATCGCCGAGGACGGTGAAATCCTGGTCCAGGGCGAACTGGTCATGCAGGGTTATTGGAACCTGCCGCAGGACACGGCCGCGACGATTATCGACGGCTGGCTGCACACCGGCGATATCGGCCGCATCGACGAGGACGGCTGCATCCAGATCACCGACCGCAAGAAGGACATCATCGTCAATTCCGGCGGCGACAACATGTCGCCGGCCCGCGTCGAGGGCATGCTGACCCTGGAGCCCGAGATCGAGCAGGCCGTCGTCTACGGCGACAAGCGCCCCCATCTGGTCGGCCTGCTGGTCCCCAGCGAAACCTTTGCCCAGGAATGGGCGACGGCAAACGGCAAGCCGGCCGACCTCGCCGCGCTGTCCGCGGACCCGCAATTCGCAGCCGCGCTGTCGGCCGCCGTCGACCGCGTGAACAAGGGCCTGTCCGCCATCGAGCGGGTCCGCCGCTTCACCGTGTCGCCCGAGCGCTTCTCCGTCGATAACGAGATGATGACGCCGACCATGAAGCTGCGCCGGCACGCGATCTATGCCCGCCATGGCGAGACGCTGAACCGCCTTTACGGCGACTGATGTACCCCTTCGCCTTCTTCCGGCGCCGCGCCCGGCTCGTTCCGGACGCGGTCGCCGTGCGCCATCCCGGCGGCACGCTCACCTATCGCACCTTGCTGGAACGCGTCGATGCGCTGGCCGCCGCGATCCAGTCGCAGAACCCGACACCCGGCGGCCGGGTCGGCATCCTGGCCGGCAACCATCTGGAGCACCTGCTGGCCTGGCTCGCAGTGCTGGCCGCGGGAAAGTGCTGGGTTCCGCTCAACCCACGCAGTCCGGCCGAGGAGACCGGCCGGCTGATCGAGGTCACGGAACCCCAACTCGTGATCGCGGACGCCGATTATCGCGACCGGGTGCCGGCCGGCATGCCGCTCATGGTCGCCCGCGACGGCCGGGGAAGCGAGCTCGCCGCGGCCATCGACCGGAAGCTTGGCAAGATGCCAGCCGGCGTCAGCCTGCCGCTCGACGCGCCGCAGGCGATCAAGTTCACCGGCGGCTCCACGGCGCTGCCCAAGGGCGTCGTCCAGCCCTATCGCGCCTGGAATACCAACCTGCTCAGCCAGTTGCACGCCATCGGCCTGCAAGCCGACGACGTCTATGTCGTCGCCGCACCGATCACCCATGGCACCGGCACCTACCTGCTGCCGACGCTCGCCGCGGGCGGCAGCATCCTGCTGCTGGAACGGACGCGTCCGGCCGATCTGCTGGAGGCGTTCGCCACCGGCGGCGGCACCACGACGTTCCTGCCGCCGACCCTGATCTACATGCTGCTGCAGGAACCCGACGCCGCAGCGCGGTCATACCCCTCGCTGCGCCACCTGATCTATGGCGGCGCGCCGATGCGGGTGGAGGCGATCCGCAAGGCCCAGGCCGCCTTCGGACCGCGGATCGCCGTGACCTACGGCCAGACCGAGGCGCCGCAGATCATGGCCTATCTCGACGGCGCGGCGCTGGCGGAAGAGGCCAACATCGCCTCGGTCGGTCCCGCCTCGCTGATGACCGAAGTTGCGGTCATGGCACCCGACGGCACGCTGATGCCCGCCGGCGAGGCAGGCGAGGTCGTGGCCCGCGGCGATCTGCTGATGACCGGCTATTGGCGCAATCCCGAGGAAACGGCGAAGACGATCCGGAACGGCTGGCTGCATACCGGCGATGTCGGCGTGCTGGACGAGCGCGGCTATCTGTTCATCCGCGACCGGATGAAGGAAATGATCATCACCGGCGGCTTCAACGTCGTTCCGGCCGATGTCGAAAATGCGCTGGGCCGCCACCCCGATGTCGCGGACTGCGCGGTCTTCGGCCTGCCCGACGAGAAATGGGGCGAGGCCGTCACCGCCGCCGTCCAGCGCCGCGCCGGCTCCACGCTGACCGAGGCGGACCTGATCGCCTTCGCCAAGGAGCGGCTCGGCTCGGTGAAGGCCCCGAAGACGATCCGCTTCCTCGACGCCCTGCCCAAGACGCCCGTCGGCAAGACCGACAAGCCCCTCCTGAAACGGCAGGCAGCGGGCGAGACGGGCTGACCTATCCCTTCGCCGCTGCCCGCAGCAGGTCGATGCGCGTCTTGGCCCCCGCCATCATGAAGGCGAGATCGGCACCGCCCAGCACGAACTGCACGCCCATGCCCACATAGCGCTTCGACGGCTCGGGCTGATAGACGCCGCCCATACCGGGGAACTTGCCATGCTTGCGGCAGGCCGCGATCAGCGTCTCGAACGCCGACGCGATGCGCGGGTCGCCCGCCTGGCCCGGAATGCCCATCTCGGTCGACAGGTCGCCCGCGCCGATCATCACGACATCAACGCCCGGCACCGCCGCGATAGCGTCGGCGTTCGCGATGGCCTCCGGCGTCTCCAGCATCACGACCACCAGCGTGTTGTCGTTGATGTGTTTCTGCTGCTCGGCCGGGCTCAACGCCTCGAAATCGAGCTGCGACAGCCCGCCCGTGACCGAGCGCTTGCCCGCCGGCGGATATTTCGCGTGGCGCACCGCCGCTTCGGCCTGGGCCACCGTATCGACATGCGGCACGACCACGCCCATGCCGCCATTGTCCAGGATGCGCGCAGCGTGAAAATGCTCGGGCCCCGGTACGCGCACGATGGGCGTGACCCCGGTTTCGAGCGACGCGACGCAGATCTGTGCCGCCGTATCGAGGTCCATCGAAGTGTGCTCAGTGTCGATGAACAGGAAGTCGTAGCCGCTGGTGCGCGCGATCTTGGCGATGTTGACGCTGCGCCAGTGCGAGACGCCGAACCCGACGATCATCTGGCCGGCGGCGAGCTTGCGCTTGGCCTCGTTGACGGTTGCTGGCATGGCGGGTCTCCTCCGGGTTGTGCCGCCGGTTGATCCGGCTTTCCGCGATTCCTACCACCGCGCATCGGTGCGGGATACACTGGCGCGCCCATCCCAGCGGAGTCCGCCATGCCGATCCTCAGCGTTCCCGTCACCGGCCTCTATGCCGCGCTGTTCGCCCTGCTGCTGGTCGCCTTGTCGATCAACGTCATCCGCTGCCGCGTATCGGCACGGGTCGGACTGGGCGATGGCGGCGATCCGGGGTTGCTGCGGGCCGGACGGGCGCAAGGCAACTTCATCGAGTATGTGCCGCTCGCATTGATCGTGATCCTGGCGCTGGAGTTGAACCATGCCGACCGCACGCTGCTGCATGCGCTGGGCATCGCCCTGCTGCTCGGCCGGATATCGCACGCCTATGCACTGGTAACCGACCGGCTGCGCTTCCGGCAGGCCGGCATGATCCTGACCTTCGGCGTCCTGCTCGTCGGCGCGGTGGCGCTGCTGGCGACGATCCCGCTCTAGCTAGCGCGCGCTGCCGGTGAAGGGCGACACGTCGCGCGCATCCAGCTTCAGATGGATGAGCGCCGGCCCGTCATGCGCCATCGCCGCCTCCAGCGCCGGTGCGAACTCCGCGGTTGCCGCGACGGTGAACGACGCGACGCCGTAACCCTTCCCAAGCTGGGCGAAATCGGGGCTGCGCAGCAGCGTGCCGTACTGCCATTCCGGAAAGCGCTTGCCCTGCGACACCAGGATCGAGCCCCAGGCGGCGTTGTCGCAGACGATCACCTTGACCGGCAGGTTCTCCTGCGCCAGCACGGCCATCTCATGGCCGGTCATCAGGAAGCCGCCATCGCCCGCCCAGACCACGACCGGCCGTCCGGGATCGGCGACCGCCGCACCCAGGCCCGCCGGCACGCCATAGCCCATCGAACCCGAAACCGGACCCAGATTGGTCGCCGGGCGGTTGAAGCGGTAATAGCGATGCAGCCAGCGGCCGAAGGTGCCGGCATCCGCCGCCACGACCGTCTCCGGCGGCACCATTGCGCAGAAGTCCTGGACCACGCGCCCCATATCGACATCGCCATGCGCCGCGATCTCGCCCGGTTCGGCGAAGGCCAGTTCGGCCGCATGCACCTTGTCGCGCCAGGCGAGGCGTTCGCGCGACGGCGCCGCACGCAGCGCGTCCTTCACGGCGGTCACGGCCGCGGCACAAGGCGCCGCCATCGCGACATCCGCCTGCCATTGTGCCGGCACCGCCGGATCGGGATGGATCATTGCCAGCCGCTGGTCCGGCCGGACCATCTTGTAGTCGCCGGTGGTGACGCTGTCGAAGCGCGAGCCGACCGACAGGATCAGATCGGCCTGCGCCAGCGCCTCCATCAGATAGGGCGGCCGGTTGAGCGCCAGATGCCCCATATAGGCCGGGTGATCGTTCGGAAACGTGTCCTGCTGGCGATAGGCCGCCATAACCCCCGCGCCCGACGCCTCGGCAAGCGCGACCAGCGCATCGGTCGCGCGCTCGAATCCGACCATCTCGCCCGCGATCAGAATCGGGTGCTTTGCCGCATCGAGCAGGCGCGCCGCCTCGGCCGCCGCTCCCGCATCGACGCCCAGCCGCGCCGGCGCTACGGCGCGCGGAATGGCCGGATCGCCGGTGGGTCCGTCGAAGATATCGCGCGACACCGAGACGACGACGGGCCCCGGACGCCCCGCCATCGACAGGTCGATGGCCCGCGCCGATATCTCGGCCAGCACGTCGAGGGAGTTGACGTCGAACACGGCCTTCGCGACCGGTGCGAACATCTGGCGGTAGTCGATTTCCTGAAAGGCCTCGCGCTGCTTGTGCGCGCGGGGGATGTCGCCGATGAACAGCACCATCGGCCGCGAGGACTGCATCGCGTTATGGACCCCGATGGCCGCATTGGTCGCACCGGGAGCACGCCCCACCAGCACGCAGGCCGGCTTGCTGCGGATCGCTGCATAAGCGTCGGCGGCGAAACCGGCGGAGGATTCGAGCCGGGTGCCGATGGCGCGGATACGGTTGCGGTTGTCGCTCAGCGCCTTCATCACGGTGGTCAGCGTTCCCCCCGGAACGAAGAAGACCGTGTCGATGCCGCGCGACAGAAGCGTCGCGACCAGCACTTCGCCGCCATTCATGCCGTCCTCCCGTTTTATGGTCTTTGGGGCACGATAGACGAAACCGGCGCTGCGGCGGAATCCGCCAAATTCAACCCCAGCGCCTGCCTCTATTCCCGCCGAGATGTTATTTTGTCCAGGGTCATGGCCTGAGGGTTTAGGAATGAAGCCAGCGATCGGTCCGCAAACGGCATCGTTCAAGGTTGCGGGGCGCAGCATCCAGGAGAATCTGGACCGCGCCGTCGCGGAGGGCCGGATCGTCGTAGAATCCGATGGACGCTACCGGCTGGCACCCAGCTCCAGCCGGGACCTGTTGACCAACGATACGCCGACCCTGACGAACCACGGCACGTCCGCTCCCCCGTGCCAGTTCCTGAACGACTTCCTGTTCGGCGGCGCCTATGGTGGCGCCCAGGTCCCCCATGGCTGCCGGGCCTGCTACAAGATCCTGGTCTGGCCCAATGATCTCCGCGGCCTGATGGCGCTGAAACGTCTCTTCGAACCGGTCCCGCGCCCGACGAAGGTCCGCAACGAGGCGCTGGACGCCCGCACCCCCAACACCTATCTCGGCGTCGTCTATGCCGATGGGCTGGCAATGGCACGCCAACTTCACCGGGAGATACGCGCCGCCATCGACGCGGACCCCGCCCTCGGTACCGGCATCCGCATGGAGATCCGTCGCGGCTGCACCAACTATGAGCGGAGCTGCGGGCCATCCGACCGTTACAGTTTCGATCCGGCACTGGAGAAGATCGAGCAGGAGCTCGCCTCGCTTTATCGCGCGCCCCCGCCACCCCTCCATCCCCAGGGGAAACGCGATGCTGCGGCCCTGCTCCGCCTGATCCAAATTGCCTTTCAATTGGGAGACGAGACTTATAGAGACCTTACCGGCGGCAAGGCCCTGAGATCGGAAGAGCGTC
>JBFWNZ010000239.1:0-6231 GCA_050250795.1 Alphaproteobacteria bacterium
GCCTGGGCTCCTATCTGTTCAAGCCAGGCTGGGACGCGGTAACCGTCGGGATGCGCGCCGGTGCGGCGGTTGCGGCCTATCGGGCCGCGACTGCCGCACCGGCGGCGTAGACGAACCTCAGTAAAAGACGCCGGGTGCCGAGCCGCCGTCCACCGCGATGGCCTGGCCGGTGATGGCCGAGGCATGCTGCGAGGCCAGGAACAGGACCATCGGGGCGATGTCCTTGGGCTCGATCAGCCGGCCGATGGGGAACTCCGCGACGAAGGTCGCCTCGGCTTCCTCCAGGGTCAGGCCGCGCTCCTTCGCCCGGGCGGCAAGGCGGTCCGGATAGCGGTCCGTCTTGGTGAAGGGCGGATGCACGACGTTCACCGTGATGCCGTCCGGGCCGACATCGTTGCTGAAATGCTTCACGAAGTTGACCAGCGCGGAATTGCCCAGGCCGCTGGGCAGGGTCGTCTTGCTGGGCTGGCGTGCCGCGCCGCCGCCGATGCAGATGACCCGGCCGCCCTTGGCGCGGCGCAGCGAGGGCAGGGCCGCCCGGCAGCAGCGCATGGCGCCCATGGTCTTGCCGACGAAACGCTCCATCAACTGGTCATCGGTCAGGGTCTCCAGCTTGCCGCTCACATTGGTGGATGCGTTGTTGACCAGCACGTCCAGCCCGCCCAGCGCGTCCACGGCGCCGGCGACGGCGGCGTTGCAGCCCTCGGCGGTGAACAGGTCCGCGGCGATGGCCTTGGACTTCACGCCCTTGGCGCGGATGGCGTCCTCGGCCTTGGCGAGGGCCGCCTTGTCGCGGCCGCAGATCGCCACATTGGCGCCTTCCTCCGCGAAGGCCAGCGCGATGGCGAGGCCGATGCCGCGGTTGCCGCCCGTGACGAGTACCGATTTGTTCTTGAGTCCGAGGTCCATGCGTCGTCGCTCCCTGGTTGCGGCGCCGACTGTACTTTGCGGTCGCGGCCGGGTTCAACAAAATGCACTGCGCGGATGACGGCTTGGGCTTAAGCTGCCGGCGGCGCGCGATAGCAGAGGTGTGGTGACAAATGAAGATGTCCGACATCCCCTTCGGGACCACGGACTGGTCGCAGGTCGAGGAGACGGTCCACCCCGGCGAGACGGGGCAGGCACTCTGGCGGACCCGCGACTTCGGCGGCATCCGCGTGCGGATGGTGTCTTATTCGCCGGGTTATCTGGCCGATCACTGGTGCAGCAAGGGACATATCCTTCTGGTGCTGGAAGGACAGCTTGTGACCGAGCTGGAGGATGGCCGGGTGATGACCCTGGAGGCGGGCCAGAGCTATCAGGTTGCCGATGGCGCGGAGGCGCACCGTTCGCGCACCGCAAACGGGGCACGGCTGTTCATCGTGGACTGACGGGCCTGCATGCCACGCGCCGAACGCGCGGGCAGTCTCAAAAACGATCGAAGGGAGGGATGTCCGATGTGGCAGCCAAGCCAACGCTATCCGGATCCGTCGGTGCGGGTCCTCGACCGCTCGTTCGAGAAGTATGTCGTCACCCTGACCGGGGTGGAGAAACTGGCCGACGGCTGCAAATGGTCGGAAGGGCCGGTCTGGTTCGGCGACGGCCGCTATGTGCTCTGGAGCGACATTCCCAATAACCGGATCATGCGCTGGGACGAGGCGACCGGCGCCGTATCGGCGTTCCGCCAGCCCTCCAACCACGCCAACGGCAACACCCGCGACCGGCAGGGCCGCCTTGTCACCTGCGAGCATTCGGGCCGGCGGGTGACCCGCACGGAATATGACGGGTCGATCACGGTGCTGGCCGATTCCTATAACGGCAAGCGGCTCAACTCGCCCAACGACGTGGTCGTCGCGCCGGACGGGGCGGTCTGGTTCACCGATCCGCCCTTCGGCATCCGCGACAACTATATGGGGGTTGCCGCCGTCTCCGAGACGGCGCCCGCGCTGTACCGGATCGATGCGCAGACCGGTCGGCTGGCGGTGATGGCGGACGACATTCCGGGACCCAACGGGCTGGCCTTTTCGCCCGACGGAAAGCTGCTGTACGTCGTCGCGTCCCGTGCCGAGCCGAATCGGACGATCCTCAGCTTCGACGTGACGGGCGACGGCACGCGGCTCGGCAAGAAGCGACGGACTCTGATCGACGCCCAGGGCGGGACGCCGGACGGGTTCCGGGTGGATCTGGACGGCAACCTGTGGTGCGGCTGGGGCATGGGCAATGCCGAGCTGGACGGCGTGCGCATCTTCAATCCGGCCGGCCAGCCGATCGGTCATATCGACCTGCCCGAACGATGCGCCAATGTGTGCTTCGGCGGGCGCCACCGGAACCGGCTGTTCATGGCGGCCAGTCACAGCCTCTATGCGCTGTATGTGAATACGGCCGGCGTCGCCGGCGGCTGACGCCGATGCCGCATTCCGCGCTCGGGCGCGTCAACGCGCCGGCCCGCGCCATCGCCCTGATGCTGGTGGGGTCGGCGTTCCTGGCCTGGAACGACGCCGTCACGAAGTGGCTTGCCCGCGACTTTCCTGCCGGACAGGTGCTGTGCCTGCGCTCGGCGTTCATCCTGATCCCGCTGCTGCTGTTCGTCTGGCGCAGCGGCGGTCTCGACACGCTGCGGGTGGTGAACTGGCGGCATCACGCCCTGAATTCGGCAGTGTTCGCGGCGACGACCTTCGGGGCGGTTCTGAGCGTCTGGCTGCTGCCGCTGTCGGTCTTCGTCTCGTTCATCTTCGCAAGCCCCATCCTGGTCGCAGCGCTTTCGGTGCCGTTGCTGGGCGAGCGGATCGGCTGGCGGCGCTGGGCGGCGATCCTGGTCGGTTTCGCCGGCATTCTGATCATCGTCCGGCCGTCCTCGGACAGCCTGACATGGGGCGTTCTGGCTGCGCTCGTCACCGTGACGCTGATGGCGCTGCGCGATCTCTACACGCGGCATATCAGCCGCACGGAGCATTCCAACGCCATCCTGTTCTATGCGGCCATCGCGGCGACGGCGGCTGGCGCCGCGACCTGGTTCGCGGGGCCGGCCGGTGTGCCGGGGATGGAGTGGCGGCCGGTGGGGCTGGGGGCGCTGGCGATCTTCGCGGTCGCGGGGCTGCTGAACGGCAGTGCCCATTTCCTGATGATCGAATCGCTGCGTTTCGGCGAGGCGGCCCTTGTCGTTCCGTTCCGCTATACCATGATGATCTGGGCGATCCTTGCGGATACGCTGGTCTGGGGCACGTTGCCGGACTGGCCGGTCTATCCGGGGTCGGCCCTGGTGGTGGCCAGCGGGCTGTACATCATCCGCCGCGAGCGGCTGAAACGGCTGGCGGCCGCTGCGCGGCAGGAAGGGAGGGATGCGGCATGATGACGATGCTGGGACGTCTGCAGGACTTCATGACCGGCGGCGACCGCGCGGTGAAGGCCGCGGAGCGTCAGTTCGGCGTCATTCCCTACATGCCGGTGGGCGACCGGGTCGCGTTCCTGCTCATTACGTCGCGTCGCAGCGGCCGTTGGATATTTCCCAAGGGTGCCCCGGCCAAAGGGGTAAGCGAATGGGATCACGCCGCCGAAGAGGCGCGCCAGGAGGCCGGCGTGACCGGCCGCGTGGACAGCACGCCCATCGGCAGCTATCGCGACTGGAAGACACGCAGCCTGCGGCGGGTGCCCATCGAGGTCTTCATGTTTCCGCTGCGGGTCGAGCAGCAACTGGAAAGCTGGCCGGAGGAGGAGCAGCGTCACCGCCACTGGGCGATCTTTCCGGAGGCACGACGCCTGCTGACGAATCCGAGCCTTGTCGAGATGATCGCGCGGATCGACGAATCGGTCCGGCGCGAGCGGTCTGCCTGACCGTCAGGGGATGAAGGCGGTCCGCATCGCGACCAGCAGCAGGCCGGCCAGCAGCGAGGTCGCCGGCAGGGTCACGACCCAGGTCGCGACGATTCCCAGCACATGCTGGCGGCGGACGAGACGCCGCCTTTCGCGCGTCTGATAGCGCAGCACGGCTTCCTCGGGCGTCTTGTTCAGGGCCGAGACCTTGAGGAACCGCGTGCGCGGCTGCACGGCAGGGTTCGGAATGCCCTTGTTTCGCCATGCCTCGCGCACGAAACCGACGCCGAAGATTCCGCCCACCGCAATATGGGTGGAGGAGACCGGCAGCCCCAGCGCGGAGGCGACGAGAACCGTGCCTGCGGCCGACAGGGCGACGCAATAGGCCCGGACGGGGTCCAGCTTGGTGATCTGCTTGCCGACCGTCCGGATCACGCGCGGCCCGAACAATCCCAGCCCCACGGCCAGCCCGATGGCACCGATGGCCATCACCCAGAAGGGGATCCCGATATTGCCCGAGGCCGTATGCCCTGCCTGGGCGGCCGCGACGATGGCGGCCAGCGGTCCGACGGCGTTCGCGACATCGTTGGCGCCATGGGCGAAGGACAGCAGCGCAGCGGCGATGACGAGCGGCAGGATGAACAGATGGTTCAGGTCGTTGCGCCGGTTGCCCGATCCCGCCGACATGTGCCGGACCCAGGGGCGCGCCAGCAGCCAGGCCGCGGCGAAGGTCGCCGCCGACAGCAGCACGACCGTGGCGGCGCCGGGCCGCCAGACCCGCGACAGGCCCTTGGTGGCCAGATAGGCGGCGAATACGCCGCTCATCAATGCGACGAGCAGGGGCACCCAGCGCCGCGCCGCCTGCACCCGGTTCGCCTGTTTGATGACGGTTCTGCGAATGAAGGCCAGCAGCAGCGCCGCCCCGATTCCGCCCAGGACGGGCGAGACGATCCAGCTTGCGGTGATCGCGCCGACCGTCGGCCAGGAGACGATGTCGAGACCCGACGAGGCCACCCCGGCGCCCAGGACGCCGCCGACGATGGAATGCGTGGTCGACACCGGCGCGCCCAGAAATGTGGCGAGATGAATCCATAAGGCTGCCGCCAGCAGGCTGGCCAGCATCACCAGGATGAAATGCGCGATATCCAGCGCTTCGTCGGGGCGGACGATGCCGCGCGAGATGGTGCTCACGACATCGCCCCCGGCCAGCAGGGCGCCGGCCGCCTCGCAGATGGCGGCGATGACCAATGCGCTGCCCAGCGTCAGGGCATTGGCGCCGACAGCCGGCCCCATGTTGTTGGCGACATCGTTCGCGCCGACGTTCAAGGCCATGTAGCCGCCCACGACCGCCGCGCAGACCACGACGGCGGCATAGGGGCCGTGCGCCGGACCCAGCATGACCGATACAAGCACGGCCACGAGGAACAGTGCCGCGAGCGCAGAAGGCAGCAGCGCCTGGAGGGTTGCACGTCCGCCCGCAGTGCTGCTCGCGCGCTGTCCGATGGTGTCCCCGCTCACTGGGTACTCCCGTCCGCCATTCGTCTCCCGCCGTCTAGCATCTCCGCTCCGGCGATGTAAGAGGCGGGCGCAGGCGGCGATGCGGCGGCTGTTTATTTTTGTATGGCAGGATGCGAACGAACGTTGGTTCTAAAATCAAATTGCATGGCGTACATGATGATTTGCCGCGTCACCTTCCCCGGAGCGGTTGTCGCAAGTCCGGGCGGCGAGGGATCGTCGGAAGCGGTATCAGATATGGAGAGTCCAATGATCTTCGCAGTCGGCGCCGTGCTTCTGGCGGTTGGCGGCATCATTCTGTGGTCGGCGCGCAACCTGCCTGGCCACCCGGATTTCCGACGCATGTGGGGCGGCTATTTCTCGTTCATGGGCGCGTTCTACGTGGTGGGCTACACCTTCGGCTACCAGGTATGGTCGTACCATTTCGTGTTCGAGACCATTTTCGCCCTGACGGTGCTGGCCTTCAGCTTCCTGCTGGTCCAGCACATCAAGTACAACCGGGCGGAAGCGGCGCTCGCTGCGAAGCGCACGACCCCGGTCAATGACGACAAGCGGCAGGTCGAAGCCGGCCGCAGCGTCGCCTGATCCGCGACGGATCGGAACGGATGTTTGGCGGGGCCGCCCTAGGGCGGCCCCGCTTGCATTTCGGGCTCAGGCGCCGGGCCAGACGGGCTTGCGTTTCTCGAGAAAGGCGGCCATGCCCTCGCGATAGTCGGGGCCGTTGAGGGTCAATACCTGATTGCGATCCTCGATCGCGATCGCGGCCTCCAGGTTCGGCGCTTCGATGGCCCGGTTGAAGCCATCCTTGGTCATCCGCAGCCCCAGCGGGCCGGTCGCCAGCATGTCCGCGACATAGGTCTCCGCCGTCTGCTCCATCTCTGCATCCGCGACCGCCTCGCAGACAAGGCCGATGGCTGCTGCGCGTTC
>JBFWNZ010000240.1:0-6189 GCA_050250795.1 Alphaproteobacteria bacterium
GTGCTCTTCCGATCTCTGGGCCGCGCTGCCCGTGCCGCGCGGCCTGCAATAGCGCTATTCGGCAGGAAGTCGGGCCGGGGCGGGCCGGACGAGGCGCGTCAGCGCGATAATCGCGGCGACCGTCGCCAGCCACGCCAGCAGCTGCATGCCCGCCGGCCGGTCGGTATAGCCGACCAGCGTCTTGAGCGTGAGGCCGAGCAGGCTGTCGTCGCGCAGGATGGCGGAGGTGTCCCACAGCTCGTCCACCAGCGGCGGCACCGCGCCCATCTGGATCAGGAAGCGGACCGCCTGCGACGCCATGCCCGCGGCCAGCAGCGTGACCATCGTGCCGGTTACGCTGAACAGGTGGCGCAGCGGAATGCGCAACAGGCCGGCATAGAGCAGCCAGGACACCGCGACCCCGGCCGCCACGCCCAGCAGGCCGCCCGTCAGCATGCCGGATCCCGCGGCGCCGCTGGCGGCGATCCCGTACAGGAACAGCACCACCTCGGAGCCTTCGCGCAGGACCGCCAGCGCGATCACGATGGACACCGCATAAAGCGGCCGTTCGCCGGCCGCGACCGAACGGCCGAGATCGCGCGATTCCTGGGCCATCTGGCGGCCATGCTGGGCCATCCAGATATTGTGCCAGGCCAGCATCAGCACCGCGGCGCCCAGCACGGCGGCGTTGAACAGTTCCTGTCCCGACCCGGCGAAGGCGGCGTACAGCGCGTCGGCGAAGGCGGCGACGATCACCGCGCCCGCCACGCCGGCGGCGATCCCGGCGGCGGTCCACTTCATCCGGCCGTCGATGCCGCGCGTGGCCGCCAGCACGATGCCGACGATCAGGCCGGCTTCGAGGATTTCGCGAAAGACGACGAGCAGGCTGGCGAGCATGGCGCCCTCGCTTATTCGGCGATGATCAGGCCCTTGGCCGTCGCCTCGTTGAACTCGCCGACGAAGCGGTAGGAGCCGGGCTTCAGCGCGCGGATCGGAATCGTCGCCTCGCGATGCGCGCCGATCACCTTCTCGATCCGCAGGTCGTGGCTCTCGAACTCCTCGGGCGTGTCGTCGTCGTTCTTCACCGTCAGCGAAAAGGCCTGGTTCGCCGGCACTCGGATGGTGTTCGGCGAGAACCGATGGTCCTTGATGGTGGTGGTGAAGCCGTCGGCCGCCAGCACGGGGGCGGCGAGGGACAGGGACGCGAGGGTCGCGGCGATCAGGACGGGACGCAGCATCGGGACGTCGTTCCTCCGATTGTCGTTGGCGGCATCTCGTTACGATGCCGCATCCAAATCCATACTAAAGATCGGGGTATTGCGATACTGCTTAGTCCCCCTAAAATGGGAATGCAAGTCAGTTGCAGCGACGCGGCGGTGTATCGCGGCGGAACGCAGATGCGCAGGGACTCGCAACCGGGCCCGAATCGCCGTATCTACGCCCTAAGCGAAGGGAGCCCCATGACCGACCGTATCCTCATCGTCGATTTCGGCAGCCAGGTGACCCAGCTGATCGCGCGTCGCGTGCGCGAAAGCGGCGTCTACTGCGAGATTCACCCCTTCAACCGCGTCACCGCCGACAGCATCGCGGCCTTCGCGCCGCAGGGCATCGTGCTCTCCGGCGGCCCGGCCAGCGTGACGGCGGAGACCGCGCCCCGCGCGCCGGATGCGGTGTTCGAGTCCGGCCTGCCGGTGCTCGGCATCTGCTACGGCCAGCAGGCGATGTGCGCGCAGCTGGGCGGCACGGTGGAGACGCACGACCATCGCGAGTTCGGCCGCGCCTTCGTCGAGGTGGCGGAGACCTGCCGCCTGTTCGACGGCCCCTGGGCGCCGGGCAGCCGGCAGCAGGTGTGGATGAGCCATGGCGACCGGGTGACGAAGCTGCCGCCGGGCTTCCGCGCGGTCGGGCAGAGCGAAGGCGCGCCCTTTGCCATGATCGCCGACGACGACCGCGGCTATTACGGCGTGCAGTTCCATCCCGAGGTGGCGCACACCCCGCATGGCGCCGACCTGCTGCGCGGATTCACCCGCCGCGTCGCCGGCTGCTCGGGCGACTGGACCATGGCCGCCTTCCGCGCCCGCGCGGTGCAGCAGATCCGCGACCGGGTGGGGCGCGGCCGGGTGATCTGCGGCCTGTCCGGGGGCGTCGATTCCTCGGTCGCCGCCGTGCTGATCCATGAGGCCATCGGCGACCAACTCACCTGCATCTTCGTCGATCACGGCCTGCTGCGCGCGGGCGAGGCGGAGGCGGTGGTCAAGCTGTTCCGCGACCGCTTCAACATCCCGCTGGTGCACAAGGACGCCTCGGGCCTGTTCCTGGACCGGCTGGCCGATGTGGTGGACCCCGAGCGCAAGCGCAAGATCATCGGCGGCCTGTTCATCGACGTGTTCGAGGAGGAGGCGAACCGCATCGGCGATGTCGACTTCCTGGCCCAGGGCACGCTCTACCCCGACGTGATCGAATCCGTCTCCGCGCTCGGCGGGCCCAGCGTCACCATCAAGTCGCACCACAATGTCGGCGGCCTGCCCGAGCGGATGCGGATGAAGCTGGTGGAGCCGCTGCGCGAGCTGTTCAAGGACGAGGTGCGCGACCTCGGCCGCGAGCTCGGCATGCCCGAGGAGGTGGTGGGCCGCCACCCGTTCCCCGGCCCCGGCCTCGCCATCCGCCTGCCCGGTGCGGCGGTGACGCGCGAGGCGCTGGACACGCTGCGCAAGGCCGACGCGATCTATCTGGAGGAAATCCGCAACGCCGGGCTCTACGATGCGATCTGGCAGGCCTTCGCCGTGCTGCTGCCGGTGCGCAGCGTCGGCGTGATGGGCGACGCCCGCAGCTACGACCAGGCCTGCGCGCTGCGCGCCGTCACCTCGACCGACGGCATGACCGCGGACTCATACCCCTTCGACCACGCCTTCCTCGCCCGCACCGCGACCCGCATCATCAACGAGGTCAAGGGCATCAACCGCGTGACCTACGACGTGACCAGCAAGCCGCCGGGGACGATCGAGTGGGAGTGATATTGGCACATAAATAGGGCCTGTCGGCCGTGCCGACTTGG
This sequence comes from Alphaproteobacteria bacterium, assembly GCA_050250795.1. Lineage (GTDB taxonomy): Bacteria > Pseudomonadota > Alphaproteobacteria > UBA8366 > UBA8366 > JBFWNZ01. Next base: position 3,035 of record JBFWNZ010000240.1, read on the forward strand.
GACGAACACTGGCATCTACTCCCTCAGCTGACCTGTGAGCTTGCAGCGGCGTTCAGAAAGATTGGGAAGAAGCTGATCTGCTTCTTCATCTTGATGACGTCATCAACGCCAATCGTGTTAGCTTTCCTTCGCTCACCGCCAGCGGGGGTTATCACCTCAAGGTCCGGGTTTTCGATAATCGCTGTATGCACATCGTCCGCATGCGCGGGGGTAATGTTGTAGATGCCTTCATAGAAATCTATAACGCGCATGGCATCTCCAGATTCTGTGATGAGGCGCGGAATGTCACCGAGAAGTTGATTTTTCGCCGATGCGCGACCGCTGATATCGAAGAGATAGAGCAGGCCTTCATCATGCTTCGGGTCGTACGAAAGCATATTGAGGCCAGATCGACCGAAGTGTGCCTGCAAGCTGGCGTTGTCGTGAAGAATGTTATTGTAGACCTGTCTTGCCCGATAGGCATTCGCAAAGTGGATCAGCCAGTATCGCCAACCTCCTGGATTATTGATCGAGAACGGGCTTACGTAGGGGGCGCACAATCGGAATGCGTCGAAGACGATTTTCTCGGCTGTGCCAAGCCAGTCCTTTTGGCTCATTAGCGCATCTAGCGCCTGGATATCGTTGCCGGATAGTCCAAGATGATCGAGCTGAGCGCGAAGTCGCTCGGGCTGATCCTTTTGAAGGAATGCGAGCAGCGAGCTGATGACGAAGGTGTAGAAAATTTCAGCCGCAGGATAAGAGCGCATGATGTCGAGGATGGTGTTTCGTTCGACATGGCTGTGACCGCATTGATCGAGGTTGAAGATGACGCTCCGATAGCGGCCTTGCCCCAGTAGGCGCTTGATATCGGGATAAGCAGATTCGAAGAACTCGTTCAGATATTCGATTCTCAGATGAAGTTTAGCGCAGCTTAGGCGTGCCTCCGCTTGTATCGGCGCGACATGTGTCTTTAGAAGTTCGATTGCATCGCGACTGGCATCGTTGAATATGAGGAGGCATTCGACTTCGACAGCGCCAAGTCCTTGGACGGCGCGTTGTGCGTTGACTGCCTCGACGGCTCGCTTCAATTCTTCAATGAAGATAAGGGGTGATCCGGATGAGCCACATTGATATCGTCCCCCGCCAGCGAAACCATCGATGATGGCGAGGCGAAACCGCTCCTGCTGAGGGAGCTTGCAGCGGACGGTTAGGTAGTCGAAGACATACTCACGTAGGATTTTGTGTTTGCGGCGTGAATGTTCCTCAAGCTTTGCACCGTCGGCCCATTCGTATCTTTTCTCGACCACCTCGCATGCCCCCAATAGATATATTTTACATTACAGTCGCATTCTTTGAGGTCACTGGCATCTCGTCCCAAGTACGGCCGCGGTACTCACGGCCGTTCGCTTTTTTTGAACGCTTCTTGTTGTCTTTACCCCACGTTCCCCACTGTTTGAAGAAGAATGCGGTGCTGGCCGTTAGGCATTGTCCGTGAATCTCATCAATCCATTCTTCTTTGATTGGTCGAGCATATTTCCCGCTTTCTCCCCCGACTATTGCCCAATGAATGTTTCGAAAGTCGATGGAACCAACAGGCCCAATCAGCGGTTCGAAGGAGATAAATCGAATGGCCGCAGGTGCCTGGCGAAGATGGTCTACACGGCTCACCACATCCGAATTTTCAACGCTGGTTCCGAGCCAGACGTTGGGAAGAACGTCACCCATTTTGGAAGCGACGAGCGCCGCCATTCGTTCAGGACGTTTGGTAAGTATTTGATAATTATGGTGCGGGGTGTCACGCATGACTCTCCAAACTCGGAGGATGAAGTCCTGGCTGACGCCATCGTGAAACAGATCGCTCATCGAGTTGACGAAAATCTTCCGCGGCTTCTTCCACCCATAGGGAATGAGAAGCGCGTCATGATCTTCTCTGACGACACCATTCCATACCGTACGCTTCCCTGTCGTCCGGGTCAGGCCTACATATTTTTCGGTACCCATAGCCTCAAGGCGTTTAGCCATTTCCATGGCATAGCAGTGGGTGCAACCGGCAGTGATGATCGAACATCCTGCCACAGGGTTCCAAGTGGCATCTGTCCACTCTATTTGAGTCTCAGCCATCATATCCACCCACATGTTTGTTGCGCCAACGCCGCATCAGATCGCGCCGCGCATCGGGTTGACGATCTCAATGCCGGCGAAGTCCTTCTCATTATCCGTGACGACCACGCAGTCGTTCGCGCCGGCGACGGCGGCGATGATCATGTCGAGGCTGCTGCGCGGCGTGCCGGCCGTTTTTCCCGCCGCCATCAACTGCGCCCAGATCAGCCCCGCCCTGTCGTCGAACGGCAGGATGCGGCCTGCAAACAGGGCCTGCGGCCCCTCGGGGCCGGAGAACCAATTGTCGAGCGCATCGCGCTTCCGGCCCGGCGGCTTCTCCAGAATGCCGCGGCGGATTTCCGCAAGGGTCAGCGACGCGATGAACAGGTCCTCGTCATGCTGTGCCGCCATCCACGCCAGGAGCGTCGCCGATGGCTGCGGCTTGACGGCATTGCTGATGATGTTGGTATCCAGCAGATAGCGTGTCACAGGTCGACCTTGCGGCCGTCTTCGCGGACGCGGGAAAGATCGAGGTCCGCGCCCACCAGCGGCGACCCCCGCAGGGCCGCGAGAATTCCGCCGCGCTTCGGCGGTTCGCCCGCGAGCGCCTTGCCGACGGTCGCGCGAAGTTCCGAGGCCTGGGGCGTATCCTCGGACAGGCGCTTGGCCAGGGATCGGATGAGGTCGCGGTCCGCATCGCGACCCAGCACTTCGAAGCGCGCAAGGCCGCGCTCGCCGAGGCGCGAGCGATAGTTCCGGATGGCGCGCTTCTGTGAACTTCCCATCATCGGCTCCGCACTGTTTCCAGTAATATAGCCGGGAATGCGTCCTGAGACAAGGTCGCGCGGATGACGGAGGGTCGGTCCCGGTGCAATGGGATCGCCGCCCCGCGTATCGCCTTGCAGCGCCTGCACCGCGGCTTGTCTCTCGTCGGCTCATATGCGACCTAACGCCCCGAATTCGCCTCAGCCCCTTCCAGCAGCACGGACCTCATGATTCGCCTCGACAATATCGGCAAGCAGAACGGCCACCAGATCCTGTTCATCGACGCGTCGATGAGCCTTCTGAAGGGGGAG
>JBFWNZ010000241.1:0-6170 GCA_050250795.1 Alphaproteobacteria bacterium
CTCCTTGCGCGCGTTCGAGGCCGTTGCCCGCAGCGCCAGCGTCAAGGCTGCGGCGCTGGAGCTGCATGTCACGGCGAGTGCGGTCAGCCATCAGATACAGAATCTGGAATCCGATCTTGGCCTGCGGCTGTTCCACCGTGTGAACCGGCGGCTTGTGCTGACGGATGCGGGAGAGGTCTATCGGTCGAAGGTACAGCCGGCCTTTGCCGCGCTGCGCCAAGCCACGGCGGAGATGAGTGCGCGCAGTTCCGCCGACGCGGTCACGCTCGCAACGCCGCCAAGCTTCGCGGAGCGATGGCTGCTGCCGAGGCTGGGGCGCTTCCTTGCGGCGCATCCCGACGTGGATCTTCGGGTTGAGGCCACCCGGCGGCCGGCGGAGTATCTCGACGTGCCGTTCGACGCCGTCGTGCGGTATGGCCACGGCCCTTGGACGGGCCTCCCTTCGCGGCGACTGGTCGGCGAGCATCTTGTCGTGCTGTGCGCGCCCGGGCTGCTGCGAGGCAATGGATTGCGGGAGCCCGCCGATCTGGCACGCCATACCCTGATCCATTCGGAGCAGAGGCTGACGGGCTGGTCGGACTGGTTGCGCAGCCGTGGGCTTGCAGCCGTCAAAGGAACCCGCAACATCCGGTTCTCCCAATCCACGCATTCCCTGCGGGCGGCCGCGCATGGTTTCGGCGTAGTGCTCGAGAATCGCATGATGGCGGCGGAGTATTGTGCGTCCGGGCAACTGGTCGAACCGTTTCCCGAACTTGAGCCCGTCGACGACGGGGCCGCGTATTATCTGACGGTCCGGCCCGACCGCGCGGATCTTCCCCGCGTGCATGCGCTGGCGCAATGGCTGTTGGCCGAGGCTGCGGCCTGACGGTTGTTTCCTGCCGGCGGCGCGCCAACTTGCGTCTCAGGGCATCGCGAAGCGGAGGCGAGAATGCGGCATGGATGGGCGGCGGCATCGGTGTTGGTCGGAATGCTGGCTGCCGCGACGGCCGAGGCGCAGACGCGCGTCGTGGAGACAGAGACCGGGCGGGTCGCTGTCGAAACCCTCGCAGATGGGTTGGAGCACCCTTGGGGGCTTGCCTTTCTTCCGGACGGGCGGATGCTGGTGACGGAGCGTCCGGGGCGCTTGCTGCTTCTGTCCGCCGACCACCTGCGGAGAACGCGGATATCCGGGACGCCGGACGTGTATGCCCGCGGCCAAGGCGGCCTGCTGGACGTTGCCCTTGCGCCGGATTTTCCCGTCAGTGCGATGGTCTATCTCAGTTTTGCGGAACCGGGCGAGGGCGGTGCGTCGACCGCAGTCGCCCGCGGACGCCTTGTCGGCGAACGTCTGGAAGGGCTGCAGGTCATCTTCCGTCAGGTGCCGAAGGTCGATGGCGGGCTTCACTTCGGATCGCGGCTGGCCTTTGCACCGGACGGCACGCTGTTCGTCACCACGGGCGAGCGCGGCAAGTTCGATCCGGCGCAGGATCTGGCGACGCATCTGGGCAAGGTGGTTCGCATTCGTCCCGACGGCACAGTGCCGTCCGACAATCCCTTCGTGGGGCGGCCAGGCGTGCGTCCGGAAATATGGTCCTATGGCCATCGCAACATCCAAGGCGCGGCGGTGCATCCGATGACGGGGGCGCTTTGGATTCATGAGATGGGTCCGCGCGGCGGGGACGAACTCAATATTCCGCAAGCCGGCGGCAACTACGGCTGGCCGCTGGTCAGTTGGGGAAACCATTATAACGGCGGCGACATTCCCGACCCGCCGACGCGTCCGGACCTTCTGGATGCCGTGCGGCAATGGACGCCCGTCATCGCCCCGTCGGGCATGGCGTTCTACGATGGCGAACTGTTCCCCCGCTGGCGCGGGAGCGTGCTGATCGGCGGTCTCGTTGCACAGGGAATCGTCCGGCTGACTCTCGATGGCGAACGGGTGGCGGGCGAGGAGCGGATCGGTCTCGGAGCACGTATCCGCAATGTTCGGTCGGGTCCGGATGGGGCCGTGTACGCCCTGACCGACGAGGACGATGGCAGGCTGCTGCGTCTCTCGCCGCGAATGTAAGCGAGCCGTACTGGAACATTCGGGCGGTGCGGAGGGTTGTTGGGGCAGTCCTGACAGCCAAGGAGACCGTGGCCATGAACTGGGATCGCGTGAAGGGCAACTGGAAGCAGATCAAAGGGCAGGTGCGCGAGCAGTGGGGCGACCTGACCGATGACGATCTGGACCGTGTCGAAGGACAGCGGGAGCAGCTCCGTCGGGCGCATCCAGGAACGCTACGGCATCGCCAAGGACGAGGCCGAGCGGCAGGTCAAGAACTGGGAAGGCCGGCTCTGAGAGACAGCGCCGCGTGTCCTTATTAAGGGCAGGCGGCGTTTCCTCCTTCGCGGAAATAGGGCACAATGTCCGGACAAACGGCCGATAGGCCGTATGCAGCGGAGGAAGCCATGTTGTCCAACGAACGGCGCCTAACGCTTGTCCATCCCGGAGCTGAGGACGTCCACGACGCCTTCACCGTCGCTCCGCGCCTTGCATCCTTGCAGGGGATCCGGATCGGGCTGATCGACAACCGCAAGCGCAATTCCGACATTTTCTTCGAAAAACTGAAGCAGTTGCTGCGTGAGCAGCACGGTGTCGCCGACTTTCAGTACTACACGAAGGACAGCGCCAGCGTGCCTACGCCGGACGACGTCATGGAAGACATGACGCGAAACTGCCAGGCGGTGATCCACGCGGTCGCCGACTGAGGGTCCTGTGCCGTCTGGGGTCTCCATGACGGGATAGGCGCAGAACGACGGGGCCGGCCTGCGGCCACGATTCTCACGCAGGCATTCGTGAAATCGGCCGAAATGCGGGCCAAGATTCTGGGTATGCCGCTGCATCCGCGCATCGGTGTGGACCATCCGCTGGCCAACAAGACCGAAGCCCAGGTGCATGCCATGGCGGAGGTGGCGCTTGCCGCCGTCGTCCAGGCGCTGACGGTCGATCCGCAGGGAGGGGCATGATGGCCGTAGCAGGACGTGCCTCGCGCTTCGAGCTTCCCGACTCCTATGTCGAGATCAACGAGCATTTCCACGCCCAGGGCTGGAGCGACGGTCTCCCGATCATGCCGCCGACCGAAGACGCGGTGGCGGAGATGCTCAGCTATACCGACCTTCCGCCCGAGACCGTGATGGGCAAGATGCCGCCCGGCGACGGCACGGTGACGGTGGAAAAGGTTGCGGCCAACGCCGTGATGGCGGGGTGCCTGGGCGAGTATTTCCCGGTCGTCCTGGCCGGGGTCCGGGCGCTGCTGCGCAAGGAGTTCAACGTCGGCAGCGTCTCGGTCACGACGGGCGGGGCGGCGCCCTGTTTCATCGTCAGCGGCCCCGTCGCCGACCGTCTCGGCATCAACAGCGGCACCGGCTGCCTTGGGCCTGGTTTCCGGCCGAATCTCGCCATCGGCCGGGCGCTCCGTCTCGTCATCCGCAACATCGCAGGTGCGCGGCCGGGTGAGATGGACAAATCCACCCATGCCTGGCCGGGCAAGATCAGCCTGTGCTTCGCGGAGAACGAGGCGCGCAACCCCTGGGATCCGCTGCGTGTGAACCGCGGTTTTCCGGCAGAATCCTCGACCATCACGGTGATCGGCATCCGCGCCATCCACTACATCAACGAAGGCGGTCAGGAGACGGGGCGCGGCAATCTTCAGACCATCGCGGGGGCCATGCGCCGGCTCGGTCTCGTCAATTACCTGCACCAGATGAACCGCACTGCGGTGGGGCTGGTGCTGGGGCCGGAGCACGCCCGTGAGATCGCCAATGACGGGTTCAGCCGCGAGGACGTGCAGCACTACCTGTTCCACCATGCCCGGATGCCGGTAAGCACCCTGCAGAACCGGTCCTACTGGAACTTCCGGACCTGGCCGGCCTGGTACGACGCCGACGATCCGGATTTCATGGTCCCCATCGTCTATGCGCCGGAGGATTTCGTCATTACGGTTGCGGGGGGCGATGGGCGGCATTCGGTCTGGCTGCCGTCCTGGTACACCACGCAATGCGTGACGGAGCCGATCGAAGGTGCCTGACGACCGTTCTTTGAAGCCCATCGACTATGCGGAGCGCCGGGCATCGGCGCTCCGTCTCTGTTTGGAACACGGGCTCGATGCCCTGCTGGTCGGCGCCATGGGCAGCGGCCTTGGCATCAATACCCAAGCCCAGGGCTATATGCGGTTTCTCGCCGGTTGGGATTCCGTCGACACGCCCTCGCTGCTCTTTCTGCATCCGGACCGGCGGCCGCTGCTGCTGGTGGCGTCCCCGCACATGCAGAAGATGGCGTCCCAGGTCCTCGCCGGCATCGATGTCGCGCTTGCCGCGCCGGAGGATTTCGGGGCTCGTCTGGCGACGGCGCTTGCAGGGGTGTCGGCCGTCGGCTTGTGCGGCTGCGACGAGTTACCCCTCCGGGTCTGGGCCGGTATCGAGCCTGTCCTGCCGCCGAATCGAGATTCGCAGGCGGCCGCCTGCATCGCACCCTTGCGGCTGGTGAAAGACGACGCACAGCTCGAACGCCACCGCCGCGGCGCGGCGATCTGCGACCGGATGTTCGCGCGGGTCGGCGAGATCGAACTGATCGGCCGGCCCAGCTTTGCGATCAAGGCCGATCTCGACCATGTCGCCCTGGCCGCCGGGGTGGATGGCTTGCGCTCCTGGCTGACGGTCGGGCGCAGCATCGACTATCCGCGTTATTTCGCGGCCGAGAACCGGCAGGTCGCGGCGGCGGGCGACCTGCTGCTGTTCGGTATGATGCTGACCGTGGACGGGCTCTGGACCCATGCGGTCCGAAGCTTTCATCTCGGCCTCGCGACGGATCATGCGCATCGGGTGCAGAACGCCGTTGTCACCTTCCAGCGGGAAACCGCCGATGCGATGCGCCACGGTGCCGATCTCGCACAGGTGGCTCGCAATGCCTATGCCGCGGTCGAGGGCCTCTACGATGTCATCGGCACGCGCGACGTCCGGCTGCTGCGATTGGCACATGGGCTGGGATACGCCTATGCAGACCCGATCGTGTCCGATGCATTTCCGCGCTCCTTCCAGGCGCCCGACCTCAACGCGACCCCCGTGCGCCTCCGAAGCGGCATGGTGTTCGAGCTGCATCCGCTGCTGATGTTCGAGGGCGGGGGTGCCGGCGTCGGCGACACGCTGGTCGTGGGACCGCAGGGCGGTACCTTCCTGACGGCGTTCCCGCGCGGTCTGCAGGAACTGGCGATCTAGGCCGGCGTGAACAGCGCGGTCACGCGGTCGAGGTCGCCGTCCGATCCGTAGGGCTGGTTGACCAGCGCAAGGCCGCTTCCATACATGCCGCGGACGGTGGCGGGGTCGGCGAAGCGCACTTCGTCGCATCGCCATTTCGGCAACGCGGCGCGTTCCAGCGTCTCGCGCAATGCGGTGTGCAGACCGGCTGCGAGCAAGGGATACCAGACCAGGATTGTCGCTTCCGGCCATTTGCGGTGCAGGGCCAGGACCGTGCGTGCCACGGCGTCGTACTCCATCTTGACCTCATAGCTGGGGTCGATGAACACGAGGCCCGCCCGCGCCGCCGGCGGTGCGATGGCGAGCACGCCTTCCAGCCCGTCGCGCCGGTGGATGTGGACGCCGGGGGCATCCATCGCCGCCTTGAGGGCCGCATGCTCCTGCGGGTGCAGTTCCATCAGGTGCAGGCGATCCTGCGGCCGCAGAAGGGTTCGGGCGATCCAGGGCGAGCCCGGATAGGCGTGGCGGCCATGCTGCTGTCGAGCGGCGTCGAGAGCCGTGCGGTAGGGATGGCCGGGCGGCATCCGGCCTTCGGCAAGCACGCGGAGAATGCCCGCGTCGGCCTCGCCGGTCTTTTGCGCCTCTGCCGACGACAGGTCGTACAGGCCACGGCCGGCATGCGATTCCATATAGGTGATCGGGCGGTCCTTGGCGGTCAGCCGTTGGAGCAGCACCGCAAGCGCCGCGTGCTTGTGCACGTCGGCGCGGCATCCCGCATGGTAGGCGTGCTGGTAGGACAGCATCCGTCATTCATATCGCTGCGCGCGCATCTGCCAAAGGCATCGTTGCGAAGCGGTGCGAACTCGCTTACCGTTTCGTCCGTCGGGGTAAGAGCGGTCTCCCGGCCTTCCCAAGGCGCAAGCCCAAGCACTGCTCGGCACTCCTAAGGTCAGGAG
>JBFWNZ010000242.1:0-6166 GCA_050250795.1 Alphaproteobacteria bacterium
CAGCCCTCCAGCGACTTGCGCGGAACCCGCCGGAAACATTACTGGTCGCCACGGCAGAGCCGATCGACGCCGTCCGCGGCGCGATGCTTCTCAAAGCCGCCATTCCCGCAATCCAGATCCGGGCCCGCAGCCTGCGCCAGGAGATCGACGGGCTGGAGCGCGTCCGCGCCGAGATCGGCGGAGAGATGGAGCGCTTCACCCAGGCGAACGCCGGTCTTGCGCGGGAACGCAAGCGTCTCGACACCCTGCTGGCGGCGAAGGCGGCGATGCAGAACAAGACCGATGCGCAACGCGATCAAACCGCCAAGCAGGTTGCGGCACTGACACAGAAGGCAGCGACGCTCCGCGAACTGTTCGAGCGGCTTGAGGAAGCGGCGCCGGCACCGCCGCCGTCCCGACCGGATATCGCGCCGCCATCGCGGCCAAGCAATGGACCGGCGCCGACAAATCCGCCTGCCACGCTTCCGTCTGGGCCGCCGCCCCAGGGCGTGCGCAGCTTCCCGGCCGACGGCACCGTGACAATGCCGGTGCAGGGTCGCATGACCGAGCGCTACGGCCAGGCGACCGGCTTCGGCGGCACGTCGAAAGGGCTCAGCTTCTCCACGCGCGAATCCGCCCAGGTGGTTGCGCCCTATGATGGCCGCGTCATGTTCGCCGGTCCGTTTCGCGGCTATGGGCAAATCTTGATAATCGAGCACCGCGGCGGATATCATACGCTGCTCGCGGGTTTGCAGCGGGTCGACGGACAGGTCGGCCAATGGGTTCTCGCCGGCGAGCCGGTGGGCGTCATGGGAAGCGAGGGGACGCCCACTTTGTATGTCGAGTTGCGCCGTAACGGCCAGCCGATCAACCCGCTTCCCTGGTTCGCAGCTGACACCAACAAGGTCCGCGGATGATGCAGATTATGCCTAAGAGGGTTCTCCCGGCCCTCGCTACGGTCGCGCTCATGGCAATTGCGGTGCCCATCGCGCTTGCGGCGCCGCCCCAGGAGAACAAGGCAGAGACCTATCGTCTGCTGGAACTGTTCGGCGACGCCTTCGAGCGGGTTCGCGCGGACTATGTTGAGAAGGTCAGCGACGAAGAGCTGATCGAGGCGGCGATCGAGGGAATGCTGACGCATCTCGATCCGCATTCCGCCTATCTCAACAAGAAAAGCTTCAAGGAGATGCAGGTCCAGACGAAGGGCGAGTTCGGCGGCCTGGGCATCGAAGTCACGATGGACAAGGGCTTCGTCAAGGTCGTCTCGCCCATCGACGAAACGCCGGCCTTCCGGGCCGGCCTTCAGGCCGGGGACCTGATCACGCATCTCGATACGGAGAGCGTTCAAGGCCTGACGCTGAACGAAGCGGTCGAGCGGATGCGGGGGCCCGTCGGGACCGACATCAAGCTCACCATCCGCCGCGGCACCAAGGATGCCTTCGACGTGACCCTGACCCGCGACCGGATTCAGATCCGCTCGGTCCGGTCGCGCACGGAAGGGCAAGCCGCTTATATCCGGATCACGAGCTTCAGCGAAAAGACGACGGAGAACCTGAAACAGGCCGTCGACCAGCTCAACAAGGAGCTGGGCGACAAGCTGAACGGATATATCCTGGATCTGCGCAACAACCCCGGCGGGTTGCTGGATCAGGCTGTGAGCGTCTCCGATGCATTCCTGGAGCGCGGCGAGATCGTGTCCACCCGCGGCCGGGAGGAGGATGCCGCCCAGCGCTTCCAGGCCACGGCCGGCGATATCGCAGGCGGCAAGCCGATCGTCGTCCTGATCAATGGCGGTTCGGCGTCAGCCTCGGAAATCGTGGCCGGCGCCCTGCAGGATCATCGCCGCGCGATTCTTCTCGGCACCAAATCCTTCGGCAAGGGCTCGGTCCAGACGATCATCCCATTGAATCGCAACGGTGCGATCAAGCTCACCACCCAGCGCTATTACACGCCGTCGGGCCGTTCGATCCAGGCGAAGGGCATCGAGCCCGACATCATGGTCGAACAGGCACGCCTGGAGCGGATCGATGCCGGCGTTCAGCGTAAGGAAGCCGACCTTCGCGGCGCGCTCGATCTTCCGGCAGAGCAGCCGCAGGCGGCCCCGGCAAAGCCGGGCGCCGACTCCAAGGCTCCCGCCGGATCGGATAAGGGCAGCAACGCCGCACCGACCCAGGCACCGGATGCGCCGGCGGAGATCGGATCGAGCGAGGACTATCAACTGGCCCGGGCACTCGACCTGTTGCGAGGCATCTCGCTCTACCGGACTCGTGCGGTAAACTGACGGCCCGCGGCCCGGCATCGTGCCGGCTGCCTGCGCTCCCCGACGGCGGTGACGCCATCTGGGAAAGATCGAGGGATCAAGGCCGTTGAAGTTTCCGTCCCTGCGCAGGGCAAAGCCGGTCGAACCGATGGATGAGGACGACGAGTCCGACTTCATCCCGCCGGAGAAGCCTGTCAACGTCGGCAAGATCCTGCTGATCTGCGCATGGGTCGCTACGTTGCTCGGCATTGCGGGTGTCGTGCTGTGGCTGGTCCTCGCCAAAGACTCGATCATGGCGGAGATCGATGCGCAGCGGCCGCAGATGCGCATGTCCGTGGCCAACGCCCTTTCCCGGACCGAACCGAGCCCGGCCCCGCCCGCCGCGCCGCACAACCCGCAGCAGCCTTCGCCGGACGCCCCGAAAGCGCAGGCCGAGCCGCCGCCCTCGTCCAATGCGGCACCCGCCGAACCGACGGCCGTGCTGCATCCGCATCCGGATCCTGCCCTCATCGAGCAGAGCGATCTCGGTCCCTTGCCGAAAATCGATGCGGAAGGCCGCGAGCCCTGGAAGGTCTACGGGCGTCCGTTCAGCCGGCTCGACCAGCGCCCGCGCATCGCGATCATCCTGACCGGCATGGGCGTATCGGCATCGACCACGCAGAGTGCCATCACGGACACGCCCGGTCCCGTCAGTTTCGCATTCCAGCCTTTCGCCCGCGATCTGGGAAGCTGGGTCGACAGGACCCGCGCCGCCGGGCACGAAGTTCTGCTGAACCTGCCATTGGAGCCCGTCGGGTTCCCTCGTAACGACCCCGGACCCTATGCGCTCCTCACCGGCGCCAAGCAGGAGGAGAACCAGCGCCGGCTCGATTGGATTCTCAGCCGCATGACCGGATATGTGGGCGTTCTCAACTTCATGGGCTCGAAATTCACCGCCGATGAAGCCGCCGTCCGCGATGTGGTGGCCGCGCTGAAACGACGCGGGCTCATGGTCGTCGACGCCCGGGAGACACCCCTGAGCGTCGTCGGGCGTGTTGCCAAGGCAACCGGCTTGCCGATTGCCACCGTCGATAGCCTCATCGACGGCGCACCGAACCGTGCATCGATCGACGAACGGCTTTCGGAACTGGAAACCAAAGCCGCCAATGCCGGCAGTGCCGTCGGAATCGCTCGCGCTTATCCGATCACCCTGGAACGGTTGAAGCGCTGGGCCGACGGGCTGGCAGCGAAGGGTTTCGTGCTTGCGCCGGTTTCTGCCGTCGCAGTGGTTTCATCCGCGCCCGGGCAATAGCCGCAGGAAACGATGTCCCACGCCACACCGACGCAGGATTGCGACACTGACCCGAGCTATCGCCCTTGCGTGGGCATCATGCTGCTCAACCCCTCCGATTCGGTCTTTGTGGGGCGCCGCATCGATCTGCCGGGCGACCACTGGCAGATGCCGCAAGGCGGGATCGACCCCGGTGAAACGCCCCTGACCGCTGCGGTCCGGGAACTGCGCGAGGAAACCGGAACCGACAAGGCCGAACTCCTCGCCGAGTTTCCGGAATGGGTTCGATACGACTTGCCGCCGGCATTCCGCGGCGGGGCCTGGGGTGGCCGCTATATCGGCCAGACGCAGCGCTGGTTCGCGATGCGGTTTACCGGACGCGATTCCGATATCGATCTGCAGACGGAGCACCCCGAGTTCGTCGCCTGGAAGTGGGTGCCGATGGATACGGTTACGGAACTGGTCGTGGACTTCAAGCGCGCCTCTTACGGACGCGTCGTCGCCGCATTCCGGCACCTGGTGCGGCCCCGGCCTTGATCGGCCGCATTTTGACTCTGATCCGCAACAATATTATCGTTATTTGAGACAAATTGGGGAAGTCTGCCTTGCGTTGCATGTGCGCGGGGCAGTCTCGTGTAGTTCCCGGTCAGGCACGGAACCGATCATTGGCTGCGGTGGCGTCACACTCGGGAGAAGGAAATGCGGCAGGCTACGCCTATGCCGCCATTCTTTCTGCGCGCGCGCCATCGGGCGAACGGGAAGCAGTCCCCGGCGGCCGCAGCGAACTCCGCAACGCCTCGGCGGCGGATCGGCTCGTCCGCAGCCGCAGTTCCGCTACATCCGACGGTGCGCAGAACGAGGCCGGCAGGCCGGCTGCCGCCGATCCTGCTGTAATCAAAGATGCCGTTCGCGGGAAGGGCCCGACGGGAAACGACGAAGCGAAATCCTTGTTTTCCGCACAGGAGGAGCAGACCCGCGACGGTGAGAAGGTCGGCGAGGACGGTCTGACCGACAGCGAGCGACGCGAGGTCGAACGCCTCAAGGCACGCGACCGCGAGGTCCGAGACCACGAACAAGCCCATGTCGCGGCCGGCGGTCCTTATGTCAGCGCGCCGTCCTTCCGGTTCGTTCGCGGCCCGGATGGTCAGTTCTATGCCGTGGGCGGCGAGGTCCAGATCGACGCAACCCCCGTGCCCGGCAACCCGCAGGCGACGATCCGCAAGATGGAGGTCGTGAAGCGGGCCGCTCTGGCACCGCAGCAGCCTTCAGCTCAGGACCGGCGCGTGGCGGCGCAGGCGGAGGCGCAGGCGATGCGTGCCCGCCGCCAGATCACCGAAATGGAGCGGGACGAGGCCGCTGCAGCGGCCGAACGGCGCGAAGCACAGTTGGCCGAACAGACGGGACAGCGGCGCACCCTTCCGGCCCCCGGTTCGGAACCCGCTTTCGATCCCGAGGCGCGATTCCGGCATGCCACCGGCGGCATCGGCGCACCGCCGGGCACTGGCCTTGCCGGAGCGGGCAATCTCAAGACCGAGATCGCCGGCACGCTCGACGCCGGCGCTCTGTTCAATCTCGTCGCTTAGGCAGCCCGCGCTTCCCGCGTTGCACGCCCGGCACGATACCGAACATAACGATAGGCAGCGCGAGCCAAACCCTCACCGGCCCAGAGGGGCAGTTCGAGGCCGACGGCCCGCAAGGTCATGCGGACCATCTGGCGAATATTGGCGCGATCGTAATGTGCGAGCGCCCGCACCATATAGGATGCCGCCGCCCGCTGCCGGTCATACGGCTCATCCATTGCAGCATTGGCCGCGTAATAGGCAAAACTGAGTTCGTCGTCCGTACTCTCGGCCATGCGCCCGATCGCGATGCTCAGCCTGCGAGCGCGGCTGATCGGCGCGACAGCCAGATAGCGTTCGAGGTGATCGCGGAACAGGCGGAAATGCCGCACCTCGTCCTGGGCGATCCGCCGGCAGATGTCCTTCAGGACCGGCTCGTCCGTGGCGGCCGTAAGCGCCGTGTAATATGAACTGGTTCCGACCTCCACCACGCAACGGGCAACGAGTTCGCCTGAACGCGATCCCCGGACCGAGGCCTCGACATCGACCGGAATGCGATAACCATCGCGAAAGCGGGATAGAGCCGCGTCGAAATCGAAATCGGGGTCGGCGCACTTGGCCCAGCGCGACAGCGCGAGACCATGCTGGATCTCTTCCTGACCCCAGGCACGCGCCGCCGCCTGGAACCCCTCATCGTCCGCAAAGACGTTGCAGAGATAGGCCACATAGTCGCCGGCATTGTATTCGACGAGAGCCGCAGCCTTGACGATGCAAAGCATCTCGGGATCGACACGGGACGCATCGAAGCGTTCCCAGGGAACATCGTCGAGGGTCCAGTAACCGGCCATCGGTGACGCTTTCGCCCCTAGTTTCACGGCGGCACAATACCGCTTTCCCGCCCCGGCGGGCAGGACATGAATTAGATAGGGTGTCGAAGCCGGTTAGTAAACGGGGTGCTCGACAGCGGCCAGCCGTGCCTCGGCAACGGCAAGTCTGCGGGAGATGACGGCGCGCGTCGCGTCGTCGCCTGCGGCCGCGAGCTCCTCGCGGCAATACTGGACCTGCTTGTCCGCGTCGGTCCGGTCGATGTCGGCCACG
>JBFWNZ010000243.1:0-6160 GCA_050250795.1 Alphaproteobacteria bacterium
AGATCGGAAAACTGCATGGAATAAGAAACCTTTACGAATCGCCCAGGCCGGCGCGGCTCCGTCTTGGAGCGGCGGCATGCGTCACCGGGCGCCTTGGACCGGCCCGCGTGATCCGGACGGTCTGGGTGATTAACCCGTGGTACCGAGGCTGGGGCGACTGCCGCTGGGGCAGGATTCGTTCACGCGGCCAAAATACCGGGAGCCGCATCGCGGCTGGCACATACATAGTGTGCGCTGCAATAATAGCAAGCGAATCCTGGGCCTGCGTCGGCGATGCTTCATTCTGTCGCGCGTATCCTCGTTCGTACGCCCGCCTGCAATGTTCGGTTGACCGGGCATTTCTCGGCGATCTCAAGCAGGCGCGCATGCTGCTCGGCGGTGAGCGCACCCGTCAGCGTCAACGTCTTTTCGATGCGGTCCAGTTTGGCATCCTCTGCCTCGCAGCCGGCGCAGTCCTCGGCGTGAGCCTTGGCATGTCTCAGGCGGACAGCGACGCGATCCAGCGGCCAGCCCTTGCGTTCGGCATAGAGCCTGACGGTCATGGCGGTGCAGGCGCCCAGGCCGGCCAGCAAAAAGCCATAGGGGCTCGGTCCATCGCCGTTGCCGCCCATGGCCGGCGGCTCGTCGGCAATCAACCGGTGCGGACCCGCCATGATCTCCTGCCGAAAGCGGCCGTCCCCGGCTTCGGTTACGAAGACCTCTCCCTGATCCACCGCGTCCGGAGCCTCCCGCAATTCGGCGGGCGGGGCGACATAGCGCGTCGCCCAAGCAGACAGCATGTCCGCGATGTAGAGGGAATCCTCGTGGCGCGAGAGCAGATGGTCGGCGCCGTCGAGGCTGACGAAGCTTTTCGGCTGCTTCGCGGCGGCCATGATCGCGCCGGCATTCTCGGCGCCGACGGTATCGTCCAGCGGCGCATGGAACACCAGCAGCGCCTTGCGCAGGGTGGCGATCCGGTCGGCGAGCCGATGGCCCTCCACATCCTCCAGGAACTGCTTGCGGACCCGGAAGCGGCGGCCGGAGATATCCACCTCGGCTTCGCCGTTGGCCTCGATCTCGGCGCGGGTCTCGGTAAACAGGTGACGGACATGGCCGGGGTCGGCGGGCGCGCCGATGGTGGCGACCGCCTTCGCCTCCGCAACCTCGCCCGCGGCGGCCAGCACGGCGGCCCCGCCGAAGCTGTGGCCGATCAGCAGGTCGGGTGCCCGGTACTCGCGGCGCAGGAAGTCGGCGGCGCACAGCACGTCCTGGACGTTCGAGGAGAAGTTGGTGTTGGCGAACTCGCCGGCGCTGGTTCCCAGCCCGGTGAAGTCGAAGCGCAGCACGGCGATGCCGCGCTCGGCAAGGGCGACGGCAATGCGGGCGGCGGCGAACACGTCCATCGAGCAGGTGAAGCAATGGGCGAACAGGGCATAGGCGCGCGGCGGCCCGTCCGGCATCTCCAGCCGGGCCGCCAGCATGTCGCCGAAGGCGCCGGGAAACTCGACCTTGATCGATCGTCGCATCGTGGTCCTCCTTCCAATCCTGTAGGGGTCACCATCGTCAAGTGCAGAACGGCGGAAATCTGCCGTTTCGGGAGATTTATCCGAAGTCGCCCCCACTTTTCGCCCCGCATTTTTCGCGGCTCCCATGGCATGCACTGACATACCCTTGAAGAACGGAAAGCGGCCATCGGTCGCCGACGCATAGCCCGGAAAAAGCTCTCCACGCTTTCCGAGCAATTCCGGTGAAACCCTGCGGGCTCAGCATGGCAGCTTGCGCGCGCTGTTGTTGATGGGATAGTCAGAACGCATCGCCGACGCGCCGAGGAGATCGATCATGGATGGCAACAACCGGGAGAGCGCCGCGGATCCGGGCCTCGATCTCCACGGCGAGACGCGTGGCCCCTGGCAAAAGCCGACCCTGAACGTCATACCGGTTTCCGCGACCGCCGGTGGATCGGGCAGCACCTGCGAAACGACGAGCGTGTCGAACGCCTCCCAATCATCCTGATCCTTTGAACGATCGCCGCGGTGCCCGTGTCCGGGCTCGGTATGGCGCTGATGTTTGGGCGTGCCGGACCGGATGCCGGGAACGTGCCGGATCCGGCACCCTTTTCCCAGCCGGAAGCCGCGGGCGCCGTGAAACGGCAGAGCGACGAAGGACTGTTGTTCCTTCAGCAAAGCGCGGCGGAAACGCCGCAATCCGGGCTTGAAAGCCGGCCGACCCGCGTGGGCGGCGGGCGGTTCCTCCTCTGCTTCGATGGCCGCCTCGATAACCGTGAAGACATCGCGCGCCTGCTGGGTATCGACTTGTCCGACACGCTGCCGGACAGCGCGCTTGTCTCCGCCGCCTGGTGTCGGTGGCAGGACGAGAGCCTGCACCGTCTGCTCGGCGATTTCGCCATGGCCGCCTGGGACAGCCAGCGCCGCGAACTGACCCTGGCCTGCGATGCGGGCCTGGGGGGGCGTCCGCTCTATTATCACGAAAGCTCCGGCCATATCGCTTTCGCCAACACTCTGGCGCTGCTGCTGCGGATGCCGGACGTTCCGCGCGACCTCGACCTGCCGGCTACCGCGGCCTCGGCCCATTGGCAATGGCCCGCCGATGGCCGGACCTGGTATCGCCATATCCGGCAATTGCCGCCCGCGGGACGGTTGCGCTGGTCAGGCTCGGGATGCCGGGTCGATCGCTATTGGCGGCCGGACTGGTCGCGCCGGGTGCGTTTCGCCCGAGATGCCGATTATGTGGATGCGGCGCGCGAATTGCTGGACCGGGCCGTGGCCGTGCATTGCCGCGTCTCGGGGCCGCTGGTCTGCGAGCTGTCCGGCGGCCTGGATTCCACGGCCGTTGCCGCCACGGCAGCCCGCCTGAACCCGTCCCGCCCCGTCCATTGCATCACGGTGGTGCCGGATGGGCGGGCGCGGCAATTGCCGGAGGCAGGATCGGCCTTTCACGACGAATGGTCGCATGCCGAAGCGGTGGCGCGCCGTTACCCCAATATCATCCCCCTGCGGGTGACGGCCACGCCACCGACGGCGGCGGATCTGGATCCCGTTCCCCGGTTCGCGCGGCTGGGCGGGCCGGTCTCCAACCTGTACGACCGCGCCTGGTTCGAGGCCGGCAGGCGGCAGGTGCGGGCCCTGGGTGCCGGAACGGTGCTGGCAGGCACCAGCGGCAATCTGACCCTGTCCCATGGCGGCATGTCGCATCTGACCGATCTGGCGCGGCAGGGCCGGTGGCTCTCCCTGCTCAAGCACGCGACGGAACTTGGGCGCTGGCCTGGACTGCGAAGGTCGCGATTGTTGCGCCGTGCCTTCGCCGCCGCATGGTGGCCCGATGTCGCCCGCGGCTCCCACGATCTGGGGCCGGCGGTCCGTGAAGCCCATCGCAAGTCCCCCTATCGATTGGAAACGGCCGGCCCGCCGGAGCGGCGCGAACGCCAGATCCTTTTGGAGCGCCTGGTCGAGGGCAGGCGCCTCGTGGGGTCCTTCGCGCGGCACTGGCAGGGGATCGAGGTACGCGATCCGCTCGGCTATCGGCCGCTGCTCGAATTCTGCCTCGCCATCCCATCGGACCAGTATCTGGCGGACGGCATGCCGCGGTCGCTGGCACGGCGAGTCCTGGCCGACCGGCTGCCGATCAGCGTGACCATGGAGGCGCGGCGCGGGCGTCAGGCGCCGGAACTGTCCACGACGATCTGGAACGACCGTCTCCACCTGCGCACGGAATTGGACCGGATGGCGCAGTCGAGCGCCGTGTCGGAAATCCTGGACATCGCCTGGCTGCGCGCCCTGTTGGAAGGGCTGCCATCCTCTCCGGATCGCATCGGTCAGGCCGAGGCCGTGTCGCTGCGGCTCGCGGTGGCGGCAATGGCGATGGGCCAGTTCATCCTGTGGGTCGAGGCGGGGACCCCGGGGCTCGACCTCAGCGATAGCCCAGCCGGGCCATGACGGCGCCATGGCGCCGTTCGATGCGGCGGACCTGATCCGCCGTCAGTTCCTGGCGCCACTGGCCCGCCGTGCCGGCCCGGAAGAAGCGTTCCGCCTTGAGGGGGCGCTCGATGAAGCCCTTTTCACGCTCCTGCTGCCGCAGCCCGTCGAAACGAGTCGACCGCACCGTGCCGTCGATCGCCGCTTCGGTGGCCGGCAGCCCGGCCGTGCGGGCGAGGTGGCGGATCGCCGTCGCCGGGTCGGCCAGCATCTCCTCGTAGCGGATCAGGTGGGGGACGCACGGGCCATGGTCCAGCCAGCTGGTGACATTGCCGCTCCAGTCGCCGACGAACTGACGAACCTGCGTGTCCAGTCGGCCCTCGAAGGATGAAAGGGCATAGTCGGGCGAAGCCATCTTCTCGATCGCCTGGTCGATGGTGGCGCCGGCGTGATGGGCGAGCGAGACGGCCACATCGCGCGGGTCGCGGACCACGTAGACGGCGCCTTCGGTGACGTCCGGCGGAAACAGGGGAACGCCCTCATCGACATCGATGCAGGCCTCGTGCGTCTTGCGAAAGGCCGTGGCGTGCAGCGCTTGCGCCTGCTGCCGGTAGACATGGGGCCGGGCTGCCTGGATTTCGGCCGGGGTCAGAAGCGAACTGTCGATATCCAGCAGGATGTCGAAATGCCGGCGGCTCGAGGAAATCGCATCCTCGGCCCCGCCAAGCCGATTGATGTCCACCGCAGCACCGCCCGCCTGCAGGCTGGCCAGGATCAGACGTACCCAGGTATTGCCCGATTTCGGAAAGGAGGCGATCCAGAAGATGCCGGGTTTCATGGCGCGTCGCCGGTTCGCCCAACCGCTTCAAGCACGGTTTCGATGAAGCCGGGCAGACCGTTGAAATTCCGCGGTCGCCGGACGGCATATTGCCGGACGCGCGCGGCGACGCGCCCCGCATCCAGGAAAAGACGCTGTTCCAGGCCCATCCATTGCGCGGCATGCAGCCGATAGATTTGCGCGCGCAACGACTGGATCGCCTGGATGCCTGTCAGGGGATGGACGACGGGGCTGTCGGGAAGATTGTGCTGTGTCAGATAGCAGACCACCGCCAGCGGACGCGGTTCGGACAGGAAGTCGGAACCGACGATTCGTTCGAACTTGTCCAGATCCTCGCTGGACCGGATATGCCGGCCCGGCAAGAGGTCCAGCGCTGCCAGACTGTCCCGCCACAGGCCCTGCCGCGGCAAGGCGGGCATGGCCAGCGGCCCTTCCGGCGCATGGACGTCGATAATGGAAACGTCATCCGCCAGCAGCCGGTGACCCTGCCGCGACAGCGCCGCCGCCAGGGTCGATTTGCCGGCACCGGAATCGCCGGCGAAGGCCACGGCCTGCCCCCCGATTTCCACGGCAGCCGCGTGCAGCGGGAACAGGCCGCGCTGATGGCAAAGGACGCCGAAAACGGTTCCCGACATGAACAGCGCGACATCCTGTTCCGTGGCGCCCGCTTCCGGTGACACCGTGATCCGGTTGCCGCCTTCAACAAGATAGGACGCAACCCCGCGTATCGCGAAACGGGCGGTCCATTCGCCTGCCACCTGCAGGAAAGGGCCTTGATGGGAGGCGCCGGGCAGCCTCTCCGGCACCGGGCCGTTACGGATTTCCACGTCCGCCGCGTCCCCCTCCAGCCCGGGGCAGCAAAGGAATCCGGGCAGTCGGACATCGCTGGCGAGGTGCAGGCCGTAGGCGTAGTAGTGGAACGTCATCGATCGCGCACGGGCGGTTCAGACGATGCGGATGAGATCGGCTTCGACCATCTGTCGCGCAAGCTCCAGAATATCGCTCTCAATCTCTTCAACCGGGGCGTCGAACACTTCGACAAGCTCGTTGCACAGCTCACCCAACCGCTTCGGGGTTTCAAGCCGGCGCAGTGCCTCCGCCGCCGTATTGTTCAGGTTGAGATAGACGCCCTTTTCCATGTGCAGGATGACCATCTCGCCATCCGCGGAAACGGAGAGCAGGTCTGTCCTGGCCTGGACCCGATCGTTCAAACCCAGCATCGCGCTCACTTCACCGTCCGGTCGGCTTCCGAATCGTCGGCGTCATAGGCAACCGGATCAAATCGCAGGGCCTTGCCGCCGGTAAGGTCTCTATAAGTCTCGTCTCCCAATTGAAAGGCAATTTGGATCAGGCGGAGCAGGGCCGCAGCATCGCGTTTCCCCTGGGGATGGAGGGGTGGCGGGGGCGCGCG
>JBFWNZ010000244.1:0-6135 GCA_050250795.1 Alphaproteobacteria bacterium
AGGCCGCGATAGATGCAGGCCGCGCCCGGCACGTCGTTGTAGCGGAGATAGGATGCCAGTGCGTCGCGGTCCACCTCCGGCCGCCAGCCCTCCTTGGCGCGCAGGGCCTTGAGTTCCGAGCCGAACAGGAACAGCCCGTCGAAGCGGCCGTAATAGAGCGGCTTGATGCCCAGCCGGTCGCGCACCAGCCACAGCCGCCGCTCGGCCACGTCCCACAGTGCGATGGCGAACATGCCGATCAGGCGCCGGATCGTGGCCTCGACGCCCCAGCGGGCGCAGCCCTCGACGATCACCTCGGTATCGGAATGGCCGCGGAAGCGGTGGCCCAGTTCTTCCAACTCGGCGCGCAATTCGCGGAAATTGTAGGTCTCGCCGTTATAGACGATGACGAAGCGCCCGTCGGCGGACGCCATCGGCTGGTCGCCGAGCGGGCTGAGGTCGATGATCGCCAGCCGGCGGAAGCCCAGCGCCACGCCGCGCACCGCATCGACCCAGGCGCCGCCGCTGTCCGGCCCGCGATGGTGCAGCGCGTCGGCCATGCGCGTGACGGCCTTGCGCAGGAGCTGGGCGTTGCCGCCGCCGCGCTGGATGAAGCCTGCGATTCCGCACACTGTCGGCCGGCCGTCCTGCCCCTGGTTCGATACGCGCGCACTCTACGGGTGCCGCCGCGCGGGCGCAAACCGCTTCGGCAGTTGCCGCGCCGCCGGGCGGGATTATGATTCCCGGCATGCCGGACGCATCCCTGCTGGCGGATCTGCCGCCCCTCTCGCCGGACCCGCTGCGCGCGGCGGTTCGCGCCGCCCATCGCATGGACGAG
Source organism: Alphaproteobacteria bacterium (assembly GCA_050250795.1). Taxonomy (GTDB): domain Bacteria; phylum Pseudomonadota; class Alphaproteobacteria; order UBA8366; family UBA8366; genus JBFWNZ01. The sequence continues at coordinate 818 of JBFWNZ010000244.1, forward strand.
ACGGCCTGCGTCGCCGAGCGCCTGAACCAGGCGGCGCTGCCGGAGGAGGCGCGGGCACGGATCGCCGCACGGGCCGAAGCCCTGGTCGTCGCGGTGCGCGAGGCCGGGCAGGGAGAGGGCGGGCTCGACGCCTTCCTCCATGAATTCGCCCTGTCGAGCCGCGAAGGCGTGGTGCTGATGTGCCTCGCCGAGGCGCTGCTGCGCATCCCCGATGCGGAGACGCGCGACCGGCTGATTCGCGACAAGCTGGGCGAGGCTGACTGGTCGGCGCATCTGGGCCATTCCGACAGCCTGCTCGTCAACGCCTCGACCTGGGCGCTGATGCTGACCGGCCGGGTGCTGCGGCTGGATGGCGAGGGACCGGCCGGCGACCTGCCGGACCTGCTCGGCCGTTTCGTGGCGCGGGCGGGTGAGCCGGTGATCCGGCAGGCGGTGCTGTCGGCGATGCGCATTCTGGGCGGGCAGTTCGTGATGGGCCGGACCATCGGCGAGGCGTTGAAGCGCGCCGCGCCCGGCGAGCGGCAGGGCTATCGCCATTCCTTCGACATGCTGGGCGAGGCGGCGCGGACGGCGGCCGACGCCGCGCGCTATTTCGACGCCTATGCCGCCGCCATCGACGCCATCGGACGGGCCTCGGCCGGACGCGGGCCGATGGCAGGGCCGGGCATCTCGGTCAAGCTGTCCGCGCTCCACCCGCGCTACGAACAGGCGCAGCGCGGCCGTGTCCTGGCGGAGCTGGTGCCGCGTCTGGCGGCGCTGGCGGCACGGGCGCGCGATGCCGGGATCGGCCTGACCGTGGATGCGGAGGAGGCGGACCGGCTGGACCTGTCGCTCGACGCGATCGAGGCCGTTTTCGCCGACCCGGCGCTCGCCGGCTGGGAAGGCTTCGGGCTGGCGGTTCAGGCCTATCAGAAGCGGGCCATGCCGCTGCTCGACTGGCTGGCGGCCCTCGCGGATCGCGTCGGGCGCCGGCTGGCCGTGCGGCTGGTCAAGGGCGCCTATTGGGACAGCGAGATCAAGCGGGCGCAGGAGGGCGGGCAGGCGGGCTATCCGGTGTTCACCCGCAAGGCCTCGACCGACGTGTCCTACATCGCCTGCGCGAAACGGCTGGCGTCGTCGCCGAAGGCCTTCTATCCGCAATTCGCCACCCACAACGCCCATACCGTTGCGGCGGTCCTGGAGATCATGAGCAGCCGCCGCGATTTCGAGTTCCAGCGCCTGCACGGCATGGGCGAGGCGCTGTACGACCGGATCGTCGGTGCGGCGGGGATGGATATTCCCTGCCGTGTCTACGCGCCGGTCGGCAGCCACGAGGATCTGCTGGCCTATCTGGTGCGCCGGCTGCTGGAGAACGGTGCCAATACCTCCTTCGTCAACCGGATCGTGGACGAGGACCTGCCGGTGGCGGAAATCGTCGCCGATCCGGTCGCGCGGGTGGCGCGGCTGGCGATGACGCCGCATCCGGCGATCCCGCAGCCTGCCGATCTGTTCGCCCCCGAGCGGCGCAACGCGCGCGGGTTCGACCTGTCCGATCCGGCCGTGCTGGCGCCGCTGGCCGAGGCGATGCGAGCGGCGGCGGCGCAGGGTTGGCAGGCGCGGCCGCTGGTCGGCGGCAAGGCGCTGGACGGCGCGGCGCGGGACATCCTCGACCCGGCCGACCGCCGGCGGCGCGTCGGGACGGCGGTGGAGGCGGACCGGGCGGCGGTGGACCGGGCACTGGCCTTGGCCGCGGCGGCGATGCCGGGCTGGGATGCCGCAGGGGCCGAGGCGCGTGCCGCCTGCCTGGAACGCGCGGCGGACGCCTATGAGGCGCATGCGCCGGAGCTGATGGCGCTGTGCGTGCGCGAGGCGGGCAAGACCTTGCCGGACGCCGTGGCGGAAGTGCGCGAAGCGGTGGATTTCCTGCGCTACTACGCGGCACGGGCGCGGGCGGAGTTCGCGGCGCCGCTGCCGCTGCCGGGGCCGACGGGCGAGGGCAACGCGCTGCATCTGCGCGGTCGCGGCGTGTTCGCCTGTATCGCACCCTGGAACTTTCCGCTCGCGATCTTCACCGGGCAGGTCGCGGCGGCGCTGGCCGCCGGCAATGCGGTGGCGGCGAAGCCGGCGGAGCAGACGCCCCTGATCGCGGCGCGCGCGGTCGAGCTTCTGCATGCGGCGGGCGTGCCGGGAGAGGTGCTGCACCTGCTGCCGGGCGACGGCCCTTCGGTCGGCGCGCCGCTGACCGCCGATCCCCGCATCGCGGGCGTCGCCTTCACCGGCTCCATCGAAACGGCGCAGGCGATCAACCGCACGCTGGCCGCGCGTGACGGCCCGATTGCCGCGCTGATCGCCGAGACCGGCGGGCAGAACGCGATGATCGTCGATTCCTCCGCCCTGCCCGAGCAGGCGGTGCGCGACGCCCTGGCCTCGGGATACCAGAGCGCCGGGCAGCGCTGCTCGGCGCTGCGGGTGCTGTTCGTGCAGGAGGAGATCGCGGACCGGATGCTGGCCATGCTGGCGGGCGCGATGGAAGAGTTGCGGATCGGCGATCCCGGCCTGCTGGCGACGGATGTCGGGCCGGTGATCGATGCCGATGCGCAGACGATGCTGGAGCGGCATGCGGCCCGGATGGACCGGGCGGCGCGGCTGCTCTACCGCTGCCGGCTCGGTCCGGACTGCGCGCACGGTACCTTCTTCGCGCCCTGCGCCTATGAGATCGCGTCGATGGACACGCTCACCGGCGAGGTGTTCGGGCCGGTCGTGCATGTGCTGCGCTTTGCCGGCGACCGGATCGACGCGGTGGTGGATGCGGTGAACGCCACCGGGTACGGGCTGACGCTCAGCGTGCACAGCCGGATCGAGGCGACGGTGCGGCGGGTGCGCGAACGGGCGCGAGTCGGCAACATCTACGTCAACCGCAACCAGATCGGCGCCGTGGTCGGTGTGCAGCCTTTCGGTGGGGAATCGCTCTCGGGGACCGGGCCCAAGGCCGGGGGACCGCACTATCTCCACCGGTTCGCGACGGAGCGGACGGTCACGGTCGATCTGACGGCGGCGGGCGGCAATGCGACCTTGCTGACGCTGGGGGGCGGAGGCTGAAATCCGTCCGCAGCCGCAATGATGATAATGCCTCGCAATTGCGTTGACCGGACCGAAGACTCGATGTATGAGAGCGGCAAAACCCTGGGAGGAAGGTCGGCCGCTGCGATGATCGTCTGTGTCTGCAACGTCCTGTCCGAGAGCGATGTCCGCGCCGCGATCGCCGGTGGGGCCCGCGATGCCGATGCGGTGTACAGCCATCATGGCTGCGAGCGCGAATGCGGCACCTGTGCCTGCATGATCGAGGAATTCCTGAGCGCGCCCTGCCGTGCGAAGGCCGCAGCCGAAGACCCGGTGGCCATTCCGGCCTGATCTCAAACTTTTATCCGTTCTAAACAGGGCTGGACCACGCGGTACAGGCGGGGCATCCTGGATGCTTCCCGGAACTGGAGACAGGGTGCGATGCCATGAAGGGCGACAAGACGGTCATCCAGCATCTGAACAAGGTGCTGAAGAACGAGCTCACGGCCATCAACCAGTATTTCCTGCACTCCCGGATGTTCCGGAACTGGGGCCTCTCGTCGCTGGCGGAGCACGAGTACAAGGAATCCATCGACGAAATGAAGCATGCGGACGAGATCATCGAACGCATCCTGTTCCTCGAAGGGCTGCCCAACCTGCAGGACCTCGGCAAGCTGATGATCGGCGAGAACCCGAAAGAGGTGATCGAGTGCGATCTGAAGCTCGAAGAGCTTGCGATCCCCGATCTGCGCGCCGCGATGGCGCATTGCGAGACGGTCGGCGACTATGTCACCCGCCACCTGCTGCGCGACATCCTGGAATCCGAGGAAGAGCATGTGGACTGGCTGGAGACCCAGCTGGGCCTGATCGACCGGCTCGGCCTCGAGCTCTATCTCCAGGACAAGATCTGATCCTGCCGTAACCTCGGGCCTTTCGTCCGCCGGCCGCGCTTCCGCGGCCGGACATGGGTCATGCTTGCGTTTCCGATCCGCCGGCGTGGAGGATATGCGTACCCGAATACCGGTAATGCAAATGATTTGCATCGGCATTTGAGTTGCGATAGCGTCGCAACCGCATTTGCACGGCCGGGGGGCCTGGTGCAGCAATCGCTCGCAAGAGGAGATCGTCGAATGCCGTTTAAAGACCGTCGGAATGCGGTGCGCCTGGGCCTTGCGGCCATGGCGGCCGCGATCCTGGCGACGGGGCCGGTCAGTGCGGCGGAGGAGGTGAATATCTACTCCTACCGCCAGGAATTCCTGATCAAGCCCTTCCTGGACAAGTTCACCGAAAAGACCGGCGTGAAGGTCAACGTCGTCTATGCCGAGAAGGGCATGGTCGAGCGGCTGGTCCGCGAAGGCGAGAACACGCCCGCCGACATGGTGCTGACCGTCGATATCGCGCGCCTGAAGGAGCATGCGGATGCCGGCGTCCTGCAGCCGGTCAAGTCGAAGACGCTGGAAGAGAACGTGCCCGCCCAGTACCGCGCGCCGGATGGGTTGTGGTACGGCCTATCGACCCGCGTCCGCATCCTGGGCGTTTCCAAGGAACGCGTGCCCGAGGGTGCGATCAAGGACTATGAGGACCTTGCCGACCCGAAATGGAAGGGCAAGATCTGCACCCGGCCGGGCAGCCATGAATACAACCGGGCGCTGGTCGCCTCGCTGATTGCCGCCCATGGCGAGCAGAAGGCCGAGGAACTGGTGAAGAAGATCGTCGCCAACTTCGCGCAGAAGCCCCAGGGCAACGACCGCTCGCAGGCCAAGGCCGTGATGGAAGGCGTCTGCGACATCGCGATCATGAACCACTACTACTATTTCGCGATGAAGATGAACGACAAGGAGCCCGAGCAGAAGCAGTGGGCCGAGGCGATCCGGGTCGTGTTCCCGAACCAGGACAACCGCGGCACGCATGTCAACATCTCGGGCGGCGGCATCGCCAAGCATTCGAAGAACAAGGCGAACGCGGTGAAGCTGCTGGAGTTCCTGAGCAGCGACGAGGCGCAGCAGATGTATGCGGCGGTGAACTATGAGTTCCCGGTCAATCCGCATGTCGAGCCGAGCGCCGAGGTGAAGGCGCTGGGCAAGTTCAAGAGCGATCCCCTGCCCATCGCACGGATCGCGGAGTTGAGCGAGACCGCGCAGAAGATCGTCGATCGGACCGGCTGGTAAACCCGGCTCCCGCGTCGTTGCAGGACAGGCGTCGCCCCGTGCGGCGCCTGTCTTGCGTTGCGGGTCGCTTGTTCCCTGGCGGCGGCATGTTGTAGACCCGTCCACCGCGTC
>JBFWNZ010000245.1:0-6130 GCA_050250795.1 Alphaproteobacteria bacterium
GCGCCGTCGCGGACCGCGATCACGGTGCTGCGCAGCTGTTCCAGATCGGTGAACTCGCCCGGCGTGCGCAGCGTCACTTCAAGGTTGCCGCGTTCCAGCTCGCCGGCCGGAACCGTGATGTTCGCCGCCTGGATCGCCTCGCGCACCTGATCCAGGGTCAGCCCGAAGGCCTTGACCTTCGCATCGCTGACATTGACCTGGATTTCGCGTTCGAGGCCGCCCCAGACGTCCACCGCCGCCACGCCGGGGATACGCTCAAGGCGGTATGACATCTGCTCGTCGACCAACTGGCGGAGCTCGACAGGGTCAAGGTTTCCGCCGAGCCCCAGAACGAGAATGGGCCGGGCATTCGCGTCGAATTTGCGGATCTGCGGCCGCTGCGCATCCTCGGGCAGGTTGTCGACCACACGTTCCAGCCGGTCGCGAATATCGTTGGAGGCCACGTCGAGGTCGGCGCCCCAGGAAAACGAGACACGGACACTGCTGCTGCCTTCGCTGGAAACCGACGTGATCTCCTCGACGCCCGGCACCACCGCCACGGCCTGCTCGATCAGCCGCGTGACCAGTTGCTCCATCTCCATCGGACTGGCGTTGTCGTAGTCCGTGCTGACGGTGAGCGTCGGATAGGTGATGTCCGGGAACAGGTCGATCGGCAGACGGCCCAGCGAGATCAGGCCCAGCGTGACGGCGATCAAGGTGCCCATTACCGTGAAGATGGGCCGCCCGACGGTAAAACTGGCGAGTCTCATCGCGGCCGTGTCCGTTCCGGACGGGTGTGCGAGTCCGAACCGGGCAGTACCAAGGCGCTGCCATCGTTCAACAGGTGCTGGCCCAGCGTGACCACATCGCCGGAAAGGTCGGCCGGTTCCATAACCTGAACACGGTCTCCCTCGACGATACCGATACGCAGCGGCACGAAACGGGCCTGCCTTGCTTCGCGGTCCACTGAAAATACCCCGGTGCGACTGTTGCGCTCGACCAGGGCGGTCTGCGGGACGATGACGGCGCCTTCGGCGGAACCGAGTTGAACCTGCGCGCGCACGAACATGCCCGGACGCAGGCGGCCTGCCGGATTCGGCAGTTCGACCTCGACCCGGGCCTGTCGCGAGGTTTCGCGCAGCAGGGGGGCGATACGCGCGACGCGGCCCTCGAAGGTTTCGCCAGGGTAGGGGTCGGCCATGACCATGACCGATTGGCCGATACCGATCCGCACAAGGTCGCGCTCGGTCGCGAAGACCACGGCAACCAGATTGCCGATATCGAGCACCGAAACGATGGGCGTGTTCGCAGAGATGGTTGTCCCTTCATCGACGAAGCGTTCGCCGACCACCCGCGTCGGACCGCCGTCCTGCCACAAGGCCCGGACGGTCGTATAGGAAAGCCGAACCTCCGCCGCCTTCAATTGTGCTTCGCGCTGCAGGACCTGCGCTTCGGCCAGTTGAACGCGGGCTGCCTGGGCGCCTGCCTCGGCTTCGGCTGCGTCGAGTTCGGCCTCCGCCGCCACTTTCTGGCGATGCAAGGATCGCATCCGCTCCGCCGCCCGGCGTTTGGATTCAAGGGAACTGCGGCTTTCCTGAAGGCTTGCCTGCGCCACCCGAAGTTCGGCGCGGGCCTGTTCGACCTCCTGGACGAATTCGGCGTCGTCCAGCCGGGCGATGATGTCGCCCTGATGAACGGTATCGCCGATATCGACGGTCAGAGCCTCAAGCAACCCTCCGGTCTTTGCCGCAACCTCGAAGCGCGCAGCCGGAATCAGGGACCCGGTAAAACTCCTCACATCCCGGATTTCTCCGCGCTGAACCGGCGCCGTCTCCACCGCAACGGCAGCCGCGCCCCGGCGCGGCGCGGAAGAGTCCGCCGCGGGTCCGGTTGCGACCCGCAAGCCGTAGACCCCTGCGGCCGCCGCCACCGCGCCGCCGATCAGGAGATAGAGCCGGAACTTTCCCCCGAGCCTCATCGTCACCCGTCATCGTTCATTGTTACCCCGCTCTCCAACGCCTGAGCGGGGACGATCCGTCGCCTCCGAAAGGATTTTTCTCGTATCGGGACAGACCGGCCATGGGAACGCGACGACCTGGCCGACCGTTCGAATTTATGCGGGGCCTCTTCAACGGTCCAAGGGACCGACAAGGAGGACAGCATGCGTGCATTCATCGTTGCAATTGCCTTGGCGGGATCGCTCGCAGCCTGCGCCGACCAGCGCCAGGAACTTGCCGCTCACGTTGCCAATCAGGGCTATCAGAACGTTCGGTTCACCGGATGGGAATATTGCCAGGTCGGCATCCCCGGTCAGGGATTCGTCGGGCAGCGCGGCGGCGCTGTGACGGAAGCAACCGCGTGCCTGCCGATGGGACACGACCCGTACATCTACTTCGACGACCAGGGTTAGCCTGAACGCGCTGCATCGCCCCCATCCGCGGCGGGATGGTGAGCCGGGAGGGACTCGAACCCTCGACCCACAGATTAAAAGTCTGTTGCTCTACCGACTGAGCTACCGGCTCGCCTTCTGCGCCCGGCATGGTACCGCCCGGCGTAAGGGCGGCCAGCATGCCGACGGCAGACGCAATGTCAAGCCGCCGCGCCGAAAAAGGCTGAGCCGCAACGCACTACTCGCCGCGGAATTCCTCGACCATTTCTTCGAGCCGTTCGACATCGGTCACGACCAGGGCTCCGGCGTCGCGCCGCACTAGGCCGTTGCGCGCCAGATCGCCCAGCACGCGAGCCACGGTCTCCCGCGTGGTGCTGACCCGGCTGGCGATATCGCCATGGATGGGGATGGGTTTGATGCGGGCAGTGTTGTCCGCAGAGGTGCCCTGCTTGGCGAGCCGCAGCAACTCGGCATAAACGCGGTTGTTGGCGCCAAGCGTGCTCAGATCCATGATCCGTTCGGTCGAGGTGCGGATGATCTGCGCCATGTGCTTCATGATCTGAAGCGCCACGCCGGGATGCTCGAGCAGCAGGGCGTGGAAGACATCCGGCGACAGCATCGCGACGGTCGTGTCCTCCAGCGCCACGCAGTTTGCCGAACGGGGCTGGTTGTCGATGGCCGCCAGTTCTCCGAAATATTCGCCGGCCCCGAGGTCGTCGAATGTCACCTCGCGTCCGGACAGAGAATAGTTCACGACACGCACCCGGCCACGCGCGATGACATACACTTCGCGGCTGTCGCTCTGGCGATCGATGATCTGCTCCTGCGCGGCGAATGTGCGCCACCGGCAACGCGTCTCCAGGCCCGCCACAGCAGCAGCCGGCAAGCCCTTGAAGATTTCGACATGCGCGAGAGATGGCGTCTCGTCTGCGGGCATACCGCCCATCCCCCCATTGTCAACCGGCCTTACCCCACCGAGGCGGTGAACTTTACATGGCGGTGGAGCATGAGGCGAGCGGATATCTCCCCCTGCGCCTCTTAACGGCCGCAATCGGATACATATAATCGGAACGTCTTTGCGATATCGCGGGACCCGACTCATGCATGAGGACCGAATGAACGACCTTCCTCCCGACGCGCCAGAGACCGCACCGGCCCCTCGCGGCGCGCGCGTTCGGGTTCATCGGTTCCGCGTCGGGCTGTTCGCACGCCTCAAAGCCTATTTCTTTGCCGGCGTCCTCGTGACCGCGCCGATTGCGATCACGGCCGCCGTCGCAATCTGGTTCATCAACCTCGTCGATGCGCAGATCGTTCCGTTGATCCCCGAGCAATGGAACCCGGACACCTATCTCCGCGAGCATGTGGGTTTGAATGTCGGCCTGCCGGGCCTGGGCCTGCTGGTCCTCGTGGCAGCCATCACGCTGATCGGTGCCTTCGCCGCCGGCCTGGTTGGACGGATCGTGGTGCGGGCCGGGGACAGCGTCCTGGCCCGCATGCCCGTGATCCGCACGGTTTACGGCGCCTCCAAGCAAATCCTGGAAACCGTCCTGCGCAATCAATCCAATGCGTTCCGGCAGGCGGTGATGATCGAATACCCGCGCCGGGGCCTCTGGACCATCGGCTTCATCACCGGCGAAACGCAGGGAGAAGTGCAAAGCCTGACGGATGACAAGGTCTACAACGTCTTCGTCCCGACCACCCCCAATCCGACATCGGGTTTCCTGCTGTTCGTCCCCGAGCGGGATATCGTCATTCTCACGATGACGGTCGAAGAAGCCGTCAAGCTCATCATCTCCGGCGGCATCGTGGCGCCGCCCGAACGCCCTGCGACAGCAGCGGCAGGACGCCAGCCGAAGCGGGCCGTCAGCCGGACCGAAGCGTAAGAACGGCGGCATCGCGCTCGAACAGATAGAGCAGAACGCGCAAGGCACGGCCGCGTTCGCTCTTCAGATCCGGATCGCGCTCCAAAATCAGCTTGGCGTCGTCGCGGGCCGCGGCCAGGAGATCGCCATGGACCGCAAGGTCGGCAAGCCGGAATTCCGGCAGTCCGCTCTGCCGCGTCCCCAATACTTCGCCACCCCCGCGCAGGCGCAAATCCTCTTCCGCGATCCGGAACCCATCCTCGCTGTCGCGGAGAATGGCCAGCCGCGCACGGGCGGTCGCACTCAACGGCGTGCCGTAGACGAGAAGACAGTTCGACGGACGGTCGCCGCGGCCGATCCGGCCTCGCAGTTGATGCAGTTGCGCCAGCCCGAAGCGTTCGGCCTGCTCGATCACCATGACTGTCGCCGCAGGAACATCGACGCCCACCTCGATCACGGTGGTTGCCACAAGGATGCTGGATGAACCTTCCGCGAAACGGCGCATCGCGGCATCCCGGTCGGCGCCGCGCATCCGGCCATGCACCAATTCGACCGTATCGCCGAAGCGGGCCGCCAACGCACGATGCCTTGCTTCCGCAGCCGCGAGGTCCGACGCTTCGGATTCCTCGACAAGCGGGCAGACCCAATAGACTTTGGCGCCATCGGCGATGGCTCGGGGCAACGCGTCCACGACCTCATCGACGCGGTTTGCGGGGAGCGTCCGGGTTTCGATGGGCTTTCGACCGGCCGGTTTCTCGCGAATCTGCGAGCATTCCAGGTCGCCATAGGCCGTCATCAGCAATGTCCGGGGAATGGGCGTGGCGGTCATGACCAGGCAATCCACGGCCTTGCCCTTGGCCGTCAGATTGACGCGCTGGTGGACGCCGAAGCGGTGCTGCTCGTCGATGACGGCCAGGGCGAGATCGCGGAACTGGACGGCATCCTGGAACAAGGCATGCGTCCCGATGACCAGATCGACGCTCCCATCCGCCAACCCGGCGAGGATCTTGTCGCGAGAGCCTCCCTTTTCCCGCCCCGTCAGCAGCGCCACATGGACCCCCGCAGCCGTCAGCAAGGCCCCGAGGGTCGCCGCGTGCTGGCGGGCGAGGATTTCGGTCGGCACCATCAAGGCGGCTTGGCTACCCGCTTCCACCGCCGTCAGGATGGCGAAGGCCGCCACCAGCGTCTTGCCGCTTCCGACATCGCCCTGCAACAGCCGCAGCATGCGGAAAGGCGCCGCCATATCGGCTTCGATCTCCGCGATCGCCATGCGCTGTGCCGTGGTGAGGGTGAAGGGCAGGGCGGCCTCGACCCGTTTGCGCAACCGGCCGTCGCCGGCGATCCCGCGTCCCGGCATCCGGCGCATCCGGGCGCGGACGAGCGCAAGCGCCAGCTGGTTTGCCAGCAGTTCGTCATAGGCCAGCCGTGCCCTGGCCGGAGACAGCGCGCCCAGATCGCCCGCATCCTCCGGCGCATGGGCCGCGCGGACGGCGCGCGTCCAATCCGGCCAGTCCTGCCGGCGCGCATAGGCAGGGTCAAGCCAATCCGGCATTGCCGTCGGCAGGCGCTCCAGCGCCCCCTTCATGGCCTTCGCCAGCAGTTTGGGCGTCAGGCCCGCGGTCAGCGGATAGACCGGCTCGACCTGCGGCAATGTCTCGATTTCGCCCGGCGACACAATATGGTCGGGATGGCTGATCTGAACCGCGTCGCGATAATGCTCGACTGTTCCGCTCACGACCCGGATTTCGCCTTCCGGAAGCTGTCGGCGCAGAAACTCCCCATTGGCATGGAAGAATGTCAGAATGAGGCTGCCCGTCGAATCGCTGCACAGGACGCGATAGGGCCGGCGGCTGCCGGGTGGCGGCGGATCGTGGGCGTCGACCCGCACGGTCAGGGTCGC
>JBFWNZ010000246.1:0-6129 GCA_050250795.1 Alphaproteobacteria bacterium
CAGCAGCTTGTCGATCTCGCAATCGACCGTCAGATAGAAATGCGGGACCGTGCGCTTGGATTCCGCCAGGCGCCGCGCGATGGTCCGCCGCATTCCGGACAGCGGGACGAGATCGAATTCCGGCTCGTAGGGCAGCCGTTCGGCCGTGACCGGCGCGGCAGCCGGCTGGGCCGCGGCCGCCGGCGCCGCGGCGGCGGGCCGCTTCGGCGCCCCGGCCAGCGTGGCCTCGATATCGCGTTTCACGATCCGCCCATGCGGTCCCGACCCATGCACACCGGCAAGATCGACGCCGCTCTGCTCCGCCATCCGGCGCGCCAGCGGGCTGGCGAAGACGCGGTCGCCATCCGCACGCGGCTGGGGTGCCGCCGGTGCGGCGGGCGCTGCAACGAGCGCGGGAGCCGGCGCCTTCGGCGCGGGGGCTTCCTTTACCGGCTGCGCCTCGGCCTTCTTCTCCGGCTTGGCCGCCGCCGCCGCGGCAGGCGCGCCGCCGGCCAGCGTGGACGCGTCCTCGCCTTCGGTCAGCAGCATCGCGATGACCGTATTGACCTTGACGCCCTCGGTGCCTTCCGAGACCAGCAGCTTGCCGACCCGCCCTTCATCGACGGCTTCGACTTCCATCGTCGCCTTGTCGGTCTCGATCTCGGCGATCACGTCGCCCGAATTGACCTCGTCGCCTTCGCCGACCAGCCATTTGGCGAGGGTGCCTTCGGTCATCGTCGGCGAGAGGGCCGGCATCAGCACCTTGATAGGCATGTCGTTGGTTTCCCCTTCCAGCGTCTAGGAGCAGACGGCCCGCACCGCGTCGGCGATCTTGGCCGCCTGCGGCAGGGCGAGTTGTTCGAGATTGGCGGCATAGGGCAGCGGCACATCCTCCGCACAGACCCGGACCACCGGCGCATCCAGCCAGTCGAAGGCGTGTTCCATCATCAGGGCGGCGATCTCCGCCCCCATGCCGGCAACCGGCCACCCCTCCTCGACCGAGACGATACGGTTCGTCTTCTTTACCGACGCGACGATGCTGTCGACGTCCAGCGGCCGCAGGCTGCGCAGGTCGATGACCTCCGCCTCGATCCCCTCGGCGGCGAGGGTCTCCGCCGCTTCCAGCGCCTTTCCGACCATGATCGAAAAGGCGACGATGGTCACGTCGCGGCCGGGGCGCACGACCTTCGCCTTGCCGATGGGAACGATCCAGTCCTCGCTGTCCGGCACGTCGAAGCTCTGGCCGTAGAGGATTTCGTTCTCCAGCACGATGACCGGGTTCGGGTCGCGGATCGCCGACTTCAGCAGCCCCTTCGCATCCGCCGCCGACCATGGCGCCACCACCTTCAGGCCGGGGACATGCGCATACCAGCTGGCATAGCACTGCGAGTGCTGGGCGGCGACGCGCGCGGCCGCGCCGTTGGGCCCGCGGAACACGATGGGACAGCCCATCTGACCGCCCGACATGTACAGGGTCTTGGCGGCGGAGTTGATGATCTGGTCCATCGCCTGCATGGCGAAGTTGAAGGTCATGAACTCGACGACCGGGCGCAGCCCCATGAAGGCGGCGCCGACGCCCAGGCCGGTAAAACCATGCTCGGTGATGGGCGTGTCGATCACGCGGCAGGCGCCGAATTCGTCCAGCAGCCCCTGGCTGACCTTGTAGGCGCCCTGATACTGGGCGACTTCCTCGCCCATCAGGAACACGCTTTCGTCGCGCCGCATCTCCTCGGCCATGGCATCGCGCAACGCCTCGCGCACGGTCTGGCTCTTCGTCGGCCCGGTCCATTCGGGTTCCGCTTCGACGGCGGGCGGCACGGCTGCGGGCGCTGCCGGCCTGGCCGGCGCCTCGGACTTCGCCGCAACGGGCTCCGGCGCGGCTTCGGGCGTCGCTGCCGGCGCCGGCGCTTCGGCCTTCAGCTGCTTCCCGTCCTCGCCGTCTGCGAGCAGGACCGCGATGGGCGTGTTCACCGCGACCTTTTCCGAGCCCTCGGGCACCAGGATCTTGCCGAGCGTCCCCTCGTCTACCGCTTCCACCTCCATCGTGGCCTTGTCGGTTTCGATCTCCGCGATGACATCGCCGGCGGAAATCGAATCGCCCTCCGATTTCAACCATTTGGAAAGCGTCCCTTCCGTCATGGTTGGAGAAAGAGCGGGCATCAGAACCTGAATGGGCATCGTGCCTCCCCGGTGACGGCGGCCATCGTCATCTGGCCGCTTCGGAGCGAAATCGGTGGAAAACTGGGAACGACGGCTTACGCCTCTCTCAGCACGTCGGTATACAATTCGGCGGGATCGGGCTCCGGGCTCTCCTGCGCGAACTCGGCCGCGTCGGCGACCATATCGCGGATTTCCCGGTCGACTTCCTTCAGCGCAGCCTCATCCGCATGCCCGCCGTCCAGGATCATCTGGCGCAGATGGTCGATGGGATCGTGCTCCTCGCGCATCTTGCTGACCTCCTCCCGCGACCGGTACTTGGCCGGGTCGGACATCGAGTGCCCTCGATAGCGATAGGTCAGCATTTCCAGGATGTACGGCCCCTTGCCGGCACGGCAGTGCTTGACCGCCTCTTCGCCGGCCGCATGCACCGCCAGCACATCCATGCCGTCGACCTGCTTGCCGGGAATGCCGTAGGCGGCGCCGCGGACATAGAGGTCCTTGCTGGCGGAGGCGCGTTCGACACTGGTCCCCATGCCGTATTTGTTGTTCTCGATCACATAGATAACCGGCAGCTTCCACAGGGCGGCCATGTTGAAGGATTCATAGACCTGGCCCTGGTTGATCGCGCCGTCGCCGAGATAGGTCAGGCAGACGCGGTCGGTCTGGCGATAGGTCTGCGCAAAGGCGATCCCCGTGCCGATCGGCACCTGCGCGCCCACGATCCCGTGGCCGCCATAGAAATTCTTCTCCTTGGAGAACATGTGCATGGAACCGCCCTTGCCCCGGGAATATCCGTCCCGCCGGCCGGTCAGTTCCGCCATCACGCCGCGCGCATCCATGTCGCAGGCCAGCATATGGCCGTGGTCGCGATAGCTGGTGATGACGCTGTCGCCCTCGCCGATGGCCGCCTGCATGCCGACGACCACCGCTTCCTGGCCGATATAGAGATGGCAGAAACCGCCGATGAGCCCCATGCCGTAGAGCTGGCCCGCACGCTCCTCGAAACGCCGTATCTTGAGCATTTCGCGATAGAAACGAAGCAACTGCTCGGACGCCGGCTGATCGGGTTGCGAGGTCTTCCGTCGCTTCGCCTTGGTAGCCATCCGCTCTCCCCTCCGAAATCGGCGCCTATTCTGTCATAGGTATGTTGCAGAACGCAAATCGGCAACAGGTCGCTAAGGGCCTGTAATACCGCAACAAATTGTCCAGACAACCGTCAGCGCCCCAGGCCGGCGCGATCATAGCACGGGTGATGGACCGCGGTTCCAGCGACTTTCGCGTGAAGGGATGATCGTTTGATGAATTCGCCGGAAGAAGCTCAGCGCCGGTCGTTCAGCAGAATGACCGCTTCGTCGGGCTGGACAAGATTGAACTGCGCCCGCGCACGTTCCTCGAGAAGGTCGAGATCGAGGCCGTCGGGCCGCAGGCGTGCAACCCGGTTTTCGAGCACGCGCCGTTCGCCGGAGAGGGCATCCACCTCTTCCTGGAGTTGCTCGACGTCCTGCTTCAATTCCATATAGGCTTTCAGCCCGCGGTCGCCCTGCAGCGTGTGATACGCGAAATAGCCGACCACCGCCGCCCCCAGCACCGGAGCAACGATGTGCCGCGCTCGTCGTTTTGCTTCCCGCCACAGGATCATGCAGAGACCGAATCACGGAGCGCCCCGCGCCGTCAATGGGCAGTATTTGCCGCATCCGGGCGGCATAAAAGTCGCGGCTCGCACACGCCAATCAATTGCAAAGAAAGACGAAATAGGCCGCATTGGCGGCGTCTTCATGTCCGCCTATCCATCGTCGAAAAGTTCCTGCGCATTTATTGCCTATCGTTTCGAAACCGATTTTTCTTTGTGTGAAAAGGAAGTGAATGCTTACCCCATCCGCGCCAAACCATTTGCCGAGTGTAATGCTGGCTAGAAAATGGCTTTGAGCGGTGTTTATGATTGCATTACGAATGCTTCGCGAATATTAAATATGACTGTCGTCGTCAAGTGTACGGAAGACGATATCCTGTGAGTCGACGAGAGGGGACGATGAAGCGGCACTGTTTTCCCATCCTGGCGACTCTGCTTTATGCGACCTCGGCCCAGGCCGGCTTCAACGAAGCGCGGCAAGCCTTCATCGAAGGTCGCTACGACATCGCATATCGGGAACTGGTCCCCCTCGCCGATGCCGGCGATCCGCGGTCGCAGATCGGCATGGGGCTGCTGCATGCGAAGGGGCTTGGCGTCCCGCAAGACAATGTCGCCGCCTATGTCTGGTTCGATAAGGTCCTCGACCGCGACGAGCCGCTGCATCCGGTCATCCGGACGCTGGCTGAGACGAACCGCTCCTACCTCGCGCGTCACATGTCGACCGCAGAGCTCGAAACGGCACTGAAGCGTATCCAGGAAACCCCCGAGCCGAAGATGGCGAGCGCGGAGCCGGCGGTCGCAGAAACGCACCAGGCAATGCGGCCGGTCATGCTTGCCTCCGCCGAGCCAAGCCACGCCATCGAAGTGGTAGCCCTCGATCCCGCAACGACGGAGCCGGCCGCAGGCAATGCGGCCATGACGCTCCCGCCTTACAATCTTCAGGCGGCGCTGTTCGAAGAGCCTGCGAAAGCCCCCGCATCTCGGCCCGCAATGGCTGGGTCCGTCGAGGGCGTGCGTATCCAGATCGGGGCCTACAGGAATTCCGACGAAGGCACGGTAAACGCTGCGTGGCAGCGTATCCGCGCCAAGCAGCCAGGGACCTTCGCCAGTCTCAAGCCCCTGATCACCCAGGTCTCGCTGGGAGAACGGGGCGAGTTCCACCGTCTGCAACTCGGCCCCTTCGCGGATGTCGGTTCCGCAAAGGCGATGTGCGACAAGCTGCGCGCCAGCCAGCAGGACTGCTTCGTCGTTCCCGCGGGCGGCTGACCTCGCGACGCTCGCGAGGGATCAGCGGCGCAGCGCCGCCAATCCCGGATAGCGGGCCATGCTGCCCAGCTGCTCTTCGATCCGCAGCAGCTGGTTGTATTTCGCCATCCGGTCGGACCGCGACAGAGAACCCGTCTTGATCTGGCCGCAGCCGGTCGCGACCGCGAGATCCGCGATGGTCGTGTCCTCCGTCTCGCCGGACCGGTGGGACATGACGGCGCGATAGCTGGCCCGGTGCGCCATATCGACCGCCGCCAGCGTCTCGCTGAGGGTCCCGATCTGGTTCACCTTGACCAGGATGGCATTGCCGACCTGCTGCTCGATGCCCTGCGCGAGCCGCTTCGGATTGGTCACAAACAGGTCGTCGCCGACCAGTTGGACCTTGCTGCCGATGGCCGCCGTCAGGGCCCGCCAGCCCTCCCAGTCATCCTCGGACATGCCGTCCTCGATCGAGACGATGGGATAGCGTCCGGCGAGGTTCTCCAGGTAACGGACCATCTCGTCCGGCCCCAGCGTCTTCCCCTCGCCCGCCAGGTGATAGCGGCCGTCCTTGAAGAACTCCGTCGCCGCCGCATCCAGGGCGATCACTACATCGATGCCCGGCGCGTAACCCGCCGCTTCGATGGCCGCCATGATGAAGTCGAGGGCCTGGTCGCTGGAAGCCAGATTCGGCGCGAACCCGCCCTCATCGCCGACATTCGTGTTGTGCCCGGCATCCTTGAGCGAGCGGCGCAGTGCCTGGAATATCTCCGAGCCGGTGCGGATCGCTTCGGCCTCGCTCTCGGCCGTCACCGGCATGATCATGAATTCCTGGATATCGATCGGATTGTCGGCATGGGCGCCGCCGTTCAGGATATTCATCATCGGCACCGGCATCGTCGCCGCATAGGCGCCGCCGACATAACGATACAGGGGCAGCCCGGCATCCGCCGCCGCGGCCTTGGCCACGGCGAGCGACACGCCCAGGATCGCGTTGGCGCCAAGACGGCCCTTGTTGGGCGTGCCGTCGAGTTCGCACATCATGCTGTCGATCCGCAGCTGGTCGTCGGCCGGAAGCCCCGAGAGCAGGTCGTAAAGCTCGCCGTTAACGGCCT
>JBFWNZ010000247.1:0-6114 GCA_050250795.1 Alphaproteobacteria bacterium
AAATGCACGATCGGCCAGTCCTGCCCCTTCTCCAGCGGCCCCCAGGCCGAGGAGACCGAGGACTGCATGATGTCGGTCTCGTCGGCCAGCAGCCGCGCGCGCGCCTTGGGCGCCTCACCCATCACCGTGAGTTCCGGCTCCAGCCCTTCCGCCTTCAGCAGGCCGGCGGCGTCGGTGAGGATGAGCGGGCTGTAGAAGGCCGAGAACCGGCCGAAGGTGATGCGGATCTTCGCCATTTGGGCTGTTTCTCCTCCCGGGTGTCGGTCGCCGAATCGCTCGGCGGATCAGTCGATGGATGGCGGCGGGGCGATGACAAGGTCGAAATCGTGCCGCCGCGTGATCAGGCCGGCCTGCAGGAACACATCCAGCGCGACCTCGTAGCCTTCGCGGTCGATGGCGACGGACGGGTTCCAGTTGCCGAGCTTCTGATAGGTGGCGACGGTCGCCGTCAGCACGGCCGGGTCGATATCCTTGAAGAAGTCGCGCTCGACCCGCGCGATCTCGGCGGCCGGCGTCTCGTTGACATAGCGCCGCGCGCGGGTATAGGCGCGGGCGAAGGCATGCGCCATCTCGCCGGTCAGCCAGGCGCGGGTCGCGGCAAGGCTGGAAAAGGCGACTTTGCCGATCAGCGGCCCGACCTGGGCCACGATATGGCCGACGCCGTCCCTCTCCATCTGCTGCGGTCCAGGACCCTGCAGATGGACATAGTCGCCGATGCCGTCGCGGAACGCCTTCAGCATGTCCGGACCCGCGTCCACGGCATCGATCTCGGCATAGTCGACGCCCGCCTTCTCGCAGGCATATTTGAACATCGCCAGCGGCTGGCCGCCATGGTCTACCAGGACTTTCCGGCCCTTCAGGCGGTCCCACCCGAAATCGGGCTCCGGCTTGCGGCTCGCGATGAAGAAGCCGTCGCGCTCGTTCACCTGGGCGAAATGCACGATGTCGGAGACCTCGCCCTTCTCCAGCGGCAGCCAGCTTGTGTAGACGGCCGACTGGATGAGGTCGAGCGCACCCGATTCGAGCAGGCCGCGCGGGGATTGTCCCGGCCCGGCGATGGAAAATTCCGGCTCCAGCCCTTCTGCCTGCAGGAAGCCGGCAGCCCCGGTCAGGATCAGCGGGCTGTAGAAGGCCGAGAACCGGGTGAACATGATCCGTATCTTGGCCACCGGCCGGTGCTCCTTCTTCCGGATGTCAGTCCGCCGCCGCTTTTTCGCGGTAGGGCTTCAGGAAATCGCCCTTCTGCATGGCAGGGTGCGCGCGCTCGTATTGTGGCGGGTAGTACACCGCCTCGTCCTCGCCCAGCATATGTGCCGCCAGCCACGGCCAGCGCGGATTGAACAGGATGCCGCGCGCCATGCCGATGAAGTCGGCCTTGCCGGTAGCCAGGATTTCCTCGGCGTGGAACGGATCGGTGATGAGGCCGATGGCGGTGGTCGGAATCCCGACCTCGCGCCGGATCGCCTCGGCGAAGGGCACCTGATAGCCGGGTACGACGGTGATCTTCTGCTCCGGCGCAAGCCCGCCCGAAGACGCCGTGATGTAATCGCAGCCGAGGTCCTTGAGCCTCGCCGAATAGGCGATGGACTGCTCCAGGTCCCAGCCGCCGGGAATCCAGTCGGTCGCCGAGATGCGGACGCCCAGGACCCGGTCCTCGGGCCAGACTTCGCGGACCGCGGCGAACACTTCCAGCGGAAAGCGCATCCGTCCCTCGGCATCGCCGCCATAGGCGTCGTCGCGCTTGTTGGACAAGGGCGACAGGAACTGGTGCAGCAGATAGCCATGGGCGCTGTGAATCTCCAGAACCTCGTAACCCAGGCGCTCGGCGCGCTTCGCCGCATCGACATAGTTCTGCTTGAGCCGGGCCAGGTCTTCGAGGCTCAGCGGCTCGGGAATGTCGGTTTTGCCCGGATAGGGGATGGGCGAGGGGGCCACCACCTTCCAGCCGCCTGTCTCGGGCGTCATCTCGCGCAGCTTCTCCCAGGGCGCGGAGACCGAGCCCTTGCGCCCGGCATGCTGCAACTGGATGCCCAGCTTGGCGCGCGAATTGGCGCGGCAGAACGCCATGACGCGGGCGAAGGATTCCTCGTTCTCGTCCGACCACAGGCCCAGGCAATGGTCCGTCACCACGCCGCGCGGCTCGACGCCGGTCGCCTCGGTAAACACCAGCCCAGCGCCCGACAGCGCCAGATTGCCGAAATGCACCATGTGCCAGTCGCCGGCATTGCCGCGGTTGTCGGCGGAGAACTGCACCATGGGCGAGACCATGATACGGTTGTCGAAGGTCACCCCGCGCAGGGTGAAGGGCGAGAACAACTGTGTCTTCATGACTCTCTCACATGGCGTTCGGCGACAATGCTTCGTTGGTGCAAAGGGCGGCGATCATGCGTAGTGCGCGGCCGGGGTGTCAATCGCAGGACCGTCCGCGTACGACACCGCTCCGCCGCGAATATACGCGGTTGGCGGGGGAATACGAGCGGCGCTGGTCCCGCTATCTGCGGGCCAGCACGGCCGCCACGCTGGAACGGCTGCCCGTCCGGCCCGGCCAGCGGGTGCTGGATGTGGGGTGCGGCACCGGCTTTCTCATCGACCGGTTGCTCGCGCGCTGCCCCGAGGCGGAACCGGTCGGGCTGGACCTGACGCCCGCCATGCTGGATCGGGCGGCGGACCGTCTCGGCGGACGGGCACGTCTGCTGTGCGGGTCGGGCGACGCTCTGCCGCTTCCGGACCGCAGCATCGACGCGCTGGTTTCGGCCAACGTGTTTCATTTCTTCGACCGTCCCGGCACGGCGCTGGCGGAGATGCGCCGGGTGTTGCGGCCCGGCGGCAGGATCGTCATAACCGACTGGTGCGACGACTACATCGCGTGCCGGGTCATGGACCGGACCCTGCGGTTGCTCGGGCGGCCGCATGGCGCCGTCTGGGGGAGCCGGGACTGCGCGGTCGCCCTGGAGCAGTCCGGCTTCCATGCCGTCCGGGTCGAGCGGTTCCGGATCGGCTGGCTCTGGGGAATGATGACGGCCTCTGCATGGAGCGCATGAGTGCATCCCTTGCCATGCGAGGGGTCGGGGCTCATCATGCTGCGGCGGAATGCCGCGTACAGCCAAGCATCTTGCGAGGGAACGACCCAGAATGGGCGATATAAAGCGCGTCTTCACCTCCTGCGCCCACGATTGCGGCGGCAAATGCCCGCTGGAAGCGCATGTCGAGGATGGAAGGGTGATCCGGATGGCGCCGCGGCGCGAATGGCTGGAGCGCACCCAGAGCCCGGCCTGCAAGCGCGGCCTCAACTACACTGATCGGCTCTACGATCCCAACCGCCTCAAGACGCCGCTGATCCGCGACGGCGAGCGCGGCTCGGGCCGGTTCCGCGAGGCCGGCTGGGACGAGGCGCTGACCCATGTCGCCAACGGCTTCCAGGACATCATCGCGCGCCGCGGCAACGAGGGGCTGACCAGCCTGTCGCGCACCGGCGCGTTCAGCGCGCTGCTGAACGACGCGGCGCCGATGGGCGCGCGCTTCATGGACGCGCTGGGCGGCTATACCGAGATGGTCGGCGGCTATTCGTTGGACGGCGCGCGGGTCGCCTCATCGGCGATGTACGGCACGGTCACCACCGACCACAGCCGCGACGACATGCTGCATACGCGCTTCATCATCCTGTGGGGCCTGGACCCGATCAACACGCGCCACGGCTCGTCCACGCCGGTGTTCGTGCGCCAGGCGCTGGCCAAGGGCATTCCGGTTGTCGCCATCGACCCGGTCAAGACGGCGACGGCCAAGGTCGCGACGCGCTGGATCGCGCCGCGGCCCGGCACCGACACCGCGGTGCTGGTGGCGATGGCGCATGTGCTGATCGACGAAGGGCTGGTCGATCAGGGCTTCCTCGACCGCTTTACCCATGGCTACGACAATTTCCGCGACTATGTGACTGGCGCGTCCGACGGGGTGGCGAAGACCCCGGACTGGGCGGCGGCGATCTCGGGCGTCGAGGCCGAGACCATCCGGTGGCTGGCGCGCAGCTACGGCACGTCCAAGCCCGCCGCGCTGATCCCCGGCTGGGGGCCGCAGCGCTCGGCCCAGGGCGAGCAGTTCACGCGGCTGTGCTCCACGCTCGCCTGCATGACCGGCAATCTGGGCGTCCATGGCGGCAACCCGGCCGGCGGCGGCTGGGGGCCGGCGCCGTCGCGCGGCTTCGCCATCCCGCGTATCGGCAATCCGTTGCCGCACCGGGTGCGTCTGTTCCGCTGGGCCGACATGCTGATCCACGGCAAGGCCGGCGGCTATCCGGCCGACGTCAAGGGCGTGTACTGCATCGGCGGCAACCTGATCACCCAGCACGGCCATGTGGCGAAGTCGATCCAGGCGCTGATGAGCCTGGAGTTCCTGGTCGTGCAGGACGTGTTCCCGACCCCGGTCGCGCGCTATGCCGACGTGGTGCTGCCGGCCTGCACCTTTCTGGAGCGCGAGGACATGCAGGTGCCGTGGTGCGGCCACGGCAACTTCATCGTCTATCAGCAGAAGGCCATCGAGCCGATGTGGCACACCCGCGTCGACTACGAGATCGCGGCCGAGCTGGCCGAGCGCATGGGCGCGGGCGAGGCCTTCACCGGCGGCCGCACGCCCGAGCAGTGGCTGCGCAAGTTCGCGGCCGATATCGGCATCCCCGATTTCGAGGCGTTCCGCGAGTCCGGCATCCACCACTTCCCGGAGCTGGAGAATTTCGTTTCGCTGACCGACCATATCCATGGCGGCAAGCCCTTCGACACGCCCAGCGGCAAGATTGAGATCACCATCTCCGCCAACTGGAAGCCGGCCGACGCCTCGGTGCCGCCCTATCCGGTGCACCAGCCGATCTGGGAAGGGCCGGAAGACCCGATCATGCAGGATTTCCCCTTGCAGATGGTCACGCCGCACGACCGGCGGAACATCAACTCGACCATCATCAAGTTCGGCCAGACGCCGCCGGAGCTGCGCATCCATCCCGCCGACGCCGCGCGCCACGCGATCGTCTCCGGCGAGACGGTGGCGATGGTCAGCCCGCGCGGTCGCATCACCGCGCTGGTCGAGGTGACGGACGAGGTGCGCGAGGGCGTGGTGGCGCTGCCGCCGGGCCATTGGCACCCCAGCCAGTCGCCGGAGGAGTGGATGGCCACGACGGCCAACGCGCTGACCAGCGACCGGCCCACGCGCTGGGGCCAGTGTCCGACGCTGCATACCTGCGCCGTGCGCCTGGAGAAGCTGACGCAAGCTGTCGCGGCAGCCGAGTAGTCATTCGCGCGACGGGACTGGCGCGGGCGCTGGCGACCGCATTATCCTTGCATGAAGGGTGTGCGCCGTGGTGGCCGCCGCCGTTCGATGAAGAGGTTCCGTATGCGAGGTCTGCTTCGTTCCGTGCTGTTGTCCTCGGGCGCGCTGGCGCTCATGGCGGGGACCGCCCTGGCGCAGACCGCGCCGGCCGCGACGCCCCCTGTCGAAGAGGCGTTCGAGCCCGGCCGGTTCCAGTTGATGGATGCCACGCCGATTCTGCCGGATGGCAAGGCCGGCAATCGGGCCACCATGATGGTCGATACCGAGTTCGGGCGCAGCTGGGTGCTGACGCGCGAGACCGGCGGCCGGCTGATCTGGGAGCGGGTGTGGGTGAAGAAGTCGGACAATGTGCCCGACGACTCGCTGCGCCGTCCGCAACCCGTACGCTAGACGCGAAAACGCGAAGGGCGGCCCCGATGCAGGGGCCGCCCTTTTTGCTGCCCGCAGCGTCGCCGGTCAGGCGACGATGCGGAAGGGCAGGTCGCCGTCGCGCTCCAACTGGGCTACCAGCTGCTGCTCCCAGGCGAGATATTCCTGCATTTCCTTCTGGTTGCCGGTGCGCCGCCCGGCGACCCAGACCAGATGGTCGATAATGTCGTCGTCCGACGGCGTCTCCGGGCTCGCTTCGGTCGCCAGGCCCGCCGCCTTCCAGGCGTCGGTGCCGCCGGCCAGCACGCTGACCGGGGTGGAGGTCAGGCCGCGCAGGTCGAGCGAGGCCAGCTTCGCACGCACCCCGTCCGGCGAGGCCAGCACGATCCGCTTCGCCTTACCCAGCTTCGCCAGCGCCTTGTCGATCTGCGGACG
>JBFWNZ010000248.1:0-6101 GCA_050250795.1 Alphaproteobacteria bacterium
GCTAAAGCCGGCCTGAGGCGACGGCGTGGGATATGGCGACGTCTGTTTCACGCAGCACCAAGTCCATCATGTATCGGTTTCGAATGAGGCCGCAGCGGCGTGCTCCGCGCGACGGCTCTGCCCTATCTGACAACGGTTCTCCGGCAAAAGTTCCAGTTCTGTCCGCGTAACGATGGATGTTCCGGGCGCCGAAAATTCCATTCCGGCAATTAGTTGCTTCATGAGGGGCCGGGTGTCCGGTCTGCTGGCGCCGTTGCTCAGGAGCGGAGACCCGGCATGCAGCCCTCAGAACTTCGGATCGCAGCGGATCGCAGCAGCATCGAGATCGAGTGGGAAGATGGCCGCCGCGACCGTCTGACGGCGGACAGGCTCCGTGCGGCCTGCCGGTCGTCGCGCAGCCTGCGTGCGCAGGTCGATGGCTTCGAGGCGGCAGCGGATGCGATCGCCATCGCCGATCTGCGCGCGGTTGGGCGTTACGCGGTGAACATCGTGTTCTCCGACGGCCACGACCGCGGGATCTATCCCTGGGCATATCTGCGCGATCTGAGCGCCGGCAATTAATTGCGGGACGGCGTGGCGCCGCCCTTCGACACTAGGCATGACAGGCGGCCGCCCGGCGGCCCCAAGAATGGAGAGGCAGAATGGACGAGATCCTGTCGGGTACCGAGACCTTCGACTGCGACATCCTGGTCATCGGCGGCGGAACGGCGGGTCCGATGGCGGCGTACAAGGCCAAGCAGAAGAACCCGAACGCCACGGTCGTCCTGCTGGAGAAGGCCAACGTCAAGCGGTCGGGTGCAATCTCGATGGGCATGGACGGGTTGAACAACACCGTCATTCCCGGCCACGCCACGCCCGAGCAATACACCAAGGAGATCACCATCGCGAATGACGGCATCGTCAACCAGAAGGCCGTCTATCGCTATGCCGAGAACTGCTACTCGATCATTCAGGAGTTGGATTCCTTCGGCATCCGCTTTCAGAAGGACGAGAACGGCGATTACGCCGTCAAGAAGGTCCACCACATGGGGACCTATGTCCTGCCGATGCCGAACGGCGAGACGGTGAAGAAGGCGCTGTACCGCCAGCTTCGGCGCGCCCGCATCCTCATCTCGAACCGCTTCATGGCGACCCGGCTGCTGACCGGCGATGACGGTCGCGTCGCGGGCGCCATCGCGGTCAACACCCGCGATGCGACCTTTTTGGTGATCCGCGCCAAGGCGGTGATCCTGAGCATGGGCGCGGCCGGGCGGCTCGGCCTGCCGGCCTCGGGCTATCTGTACGGCACCTACGAGAATGCCGCCAACAGCGGCGACGGCTATGCCATGGCCTATCACGCCGGCGCCGAACTCTCGAACCTCGAATGCTACCAGATCAATCCGCTGATCAAGGATTACAACGGCCCGGCCTGTGCCTATGTCGCCGGTCCCTTCGGCGGCTACACCGCCAATAACGAGGGGATGCGGTTCATCGAATGCGACTACTGGTCCGGTCAGATGATGCTGGAGTTCTACAACGAGCTTCAGAGCGGGAAGGGGCCGGTATTCCTCAAGCTCGACCACCTGCACGAGCAGACCATCGACGAGATCGAGGACATCCTGCATCGCGTCGAGCGGCCGACGCGGGCGCGGTTCCACGCCCGCCGCGGCACCGACTACCACCACCAGATGATCGAGATGCACATCTCGGAGATCGGTTTCTGCTCGGGCCACAGCGCGTCTGGCGTGTTCGTCGATGAGAACGCACGCACGACTGTGCCCGGCCTCTATGCCGCCGGCGACATGGCCAGCGTGCCGCACAATTACATGCTGGGCGCCTTCACCAATGGGGCGTTCGCGGGGGAGGACGCAATCGACTTCGCCGCCGAGAACGGCTTCGCCGCATTCGATGAAGAGCAGATCCATCGCGAGCGCGAGCGCGTGCTGGCGCCGACCCGGCGCGAGGACGGCGTGCCGCCGAACCAGATCGAGTACAAGACCCGCCGCCTGGTCAACGACTACCTCCAGCCGCCGAAGGTCACGCGCAAGATGCAGTTGGCCCAGGACCGTCTTGCCGAGGTTCGGGACGATCTGGAGAGCATCATGATCGCGCGTAACGCGCACGAACTGATGCGATCGCTCGAAGCGTCGTCGATCCTCGACTGCGCCGACATGGCGGCGGCGGCATCGCTGTTCCGCACCGAGAGCCGCTGGGGTCTGTATCACCACCGGGTCGACCATCCCGAGCGCAACGACGCCGACTGGTTCTGCTTCAGCCAGCTCTACAAGGATGGCGAGGGGCGCATGGCGTTCCGCAAGCGCCCGGTCGATCCCTACATCGTGCCGATCGAGGAATCCGAGCGCTACGCCTACGACAACCAGCGCGTCCGCGCCGGCGAGTGACGCCGCAGCCGCGAAGGAGACAAGACCATGCCTCTCGCCACCACCAACACCTCCGTGCCCGTCGTCGTCGACGAGGGCAAATGCATCGCCGACAAGGGCTGCACGGTTTGCGTCGATGTCTGCCCGCTCGATGTCCTGCGTATCAGCGCCGAAACCGGCAAGGCCTATATGAAATACGACGAGTGCTGGTACTGCATGCCGTGCGAGGCCGATTGCCCCACTGGCGCCGTCACGGTCAACATTCCATATCTGCTGCGCTGAGGGGAATGCGATGCCTGCCTTCGAACCCTTCGAGGAGGTTCCTGAGATCGAGGCGTTGGCCGAACGGCTGGACGACCCCGATCCGTCCGTCCGCTGCGTGGCCGTGCTCGGCCTGGCGGAAAGCGCCGATGCGGAAGCATTGCCGCATCTGATCGAAGCGTTGCGCGATCCCGTCGCGGAGGTTCGGATACAGGCCGCGCTGG
This sequence comes from Alphaproteobacteria bacterium, assembly GCA_050250795.1. GTDB lineage: Bacteria > Pseudomonadota > Alphaproteobacteria > UBA8366 > UBA8366 > JBFWNZ01. Next base: position 2,846 of record JBFWNZ010000248.1, read on the forward strand.
CGCTGGAATTCTTCGATGTACCGCCTTCGGCTGCGGCCCTGGCAGAGGTTCTGGCCGATGCCGATCCGCGGGTCGCGCAGGCGGCGGCCGACAGCCTGGCCGAGTTCAAGAACCGCGATTGTGCGCCGCCCCTGCTGCGCAAGGTGGACAGCGAGCGTCCCAGTGTGCGGGCGGCGATCTTCCGCGCGCTGAAGGAGTTGCGCCATCCGCAGTCGCTGAAGCCGGCGCTGGCGGCGATCGAGGATCGCGATGCCGGCGTTCGCATTCAGGCGGTCGGGGTGCTCGGTTATCTCAAGATCGAGGAAGCGCTGCCGGCGCTGATCCGGGCCAGCCGGGATGCCGAGGCCGAGGTCCGGCGCACGGCGTTGGGGGCGCTGGGGTTCACGCGCAACCAGCATGCGGTCGAGGCGCTGCTCAAGGGATTGGACGATCCCGATTGGCGGGTGCGCGAAATGGCCGCCGAGACGCTTGGACGCCTGGGTACGGATACGGCGGTCGACCGTCTCATGGCGGCGATGGAAGACAGCTATTGGCAGGTTCGGGTCCAGGCGACGCGCAGCCTGGGCAAGCTGGGCGCCGTACGGGCGATCCCTGTTATCGGTCCGGCCTTGCAGCACAGCATCAGCAATCTGCGGAAAGAGGCGGCGGCCGCATTGGGCGAGATCGCGCATGCTGCGGCCCTGCCGTTCCTTGAGGGGGCGGTCGAGGATCCCGACCCGGACGTGCGCAAGAATGTGCGCTGGGCGATCGGGCGGGTCCGGGCCGCCTGAAACCTGTAACGGCGGAGGCCGGTAATGGCGATAGCGGTTCCTTCCGAGGCGCGCCGGGGCGGAAATGGGCGGCGGCGACGCGCGGCCCAGCCGCTGTACCAGCGGATCGAGGATACGCTGCGCCAGCGTATCAAGGACGGGACCTACGGGCCGGAAGACCGGTTGCCATCGGAGAGCGAGCTGATGGCGGCCTTCACCGCCAGCCGGGTGACGGTACGGCAGGCATTACAGGCTCTGCAGGCGTCGGGTCTCGTGCTCAGCCGGCAGGGGCGAGGGTATTTCGTGCTGCGACCGAAGGCCGAGCAGGACCTCGGACGGCTGCAGGGACTGGGTGAGTCCGTCGCGACGCACGGACATGAGGCGCATTCCCAGGTGCTCAGCCTGCGCGAGACGGCTGCCACCCGCGACGTCGCGCGGGCGCTTCAGGTCGATAGCGGCGACACGGTGGTCGAACTGACCCGGCTGCGGTTTCTCAACGCGCTCCCGCTGTCGCTCGACCTCAGCTATTTCCCGCTCGATATCGGTCGGGCCCTGGCGCGGCACGACCTCGTCAATAACGACGTCTTCGTTCTGCTGGAGCGCGAACTGGGACTGGCGCTCGGGATTGCCGATCTGATGATCGATGTCGACCGGGCGGACGCCGTGACGGCGAAGCATCTGGGCATTTCGGAGGGCGACCCCGTACTGCAGATCGAGCGCCTGACCTCCGTCGTGGATGGAAGGCCGGTCGATTTCGAGTATCTGATCGGGCGCGGCGACGCCTACCGTTTCCGGGTTCGCGTTCCACGCTGGTAAACGGGTTTCCGGCTGCCGATCCTGCGCCGCCGCCTTCAGGCCGGCGGCGTTTCTTTTGTGCCCTGCGGGGCTCTTCGGTCTTTCCGAACTTGTATTGCCGCTGTTTGCGGAGTCACGCCCATTTTTTCATCCGCGGGGGCATTCCGCGATGAATTGCTAGGCAGTTCCACCTCCGATGCCGCTCCGCAACATGCTTTTAATTATTATAAATCAATAAAATGATCCCATCGTTACGCATATGCAAAATCGCTGGCACGCGCCTCGCAACTGTTCACTCAGCCTACATACAAGTTGTGGTTACTCCAGGGAGAGGTCGGACACATGAACAGAACCTGGTTGCTTGCGACGGCCGCATTCGTTTCGGGCATTGCCCTGTCCTCGGCTGCGGGGGCCGAGACCATCGTCGTCGGGATTGGACATCAATCCCAGGTGACGAACACCGTCGCCGGCGGTGTCGTCATGGAAAAGCTGAAGCTGGTCGAAAAGCATCTGCCGAAGACCGGCAAATACGCAGGCGCGACCTTCGAGGTCGTGTATCAGGACTACTCCTCGGGTCCGCCGATCACCAACCAGATGCTGGCCGGCAAGCTGGCCTTCGGTGTGATGGGCGATTATCCGCTGGTGGTGAACGGCGCGAAGTTCCAGGAGGCGGGCAAGGCCAGCCTCTATATCGTCACCTCCGGCTACAACCTGAAGGGAACCGGCAATGGCATCGTCGTGCCGGTCGCCAGCCCGTACTACACGCTGCAGGACTTGAAGGGGAAGTCGATCTCCACTCCCTTCGGTAGCGCATCCTGGGGCATGACCTTGAAGGTGCTGCGCGATCAGGGTCTGCTCGACAGCATCAACCTGCAGAATCAGAGCCCGCCGGTCGGCGTCACGAACATCGCCGAGGGTAAGATCGACGCGCATGCCGATTTCACCCCCTGGTCGGAGGTGATGGAGTTCCGCGGCACCGGGCGCAAGATCTTCGACGGGTCCGAGGCGGGCATTCCCACCCTGCATGGTACCGTCGTCGCCAAGGAATTCGCGGACCAGTATCCCGAGGTCGTGCAGGCCGTGGTGAACGCCACGCTGGACGGTCAGGAGTGGATCGCGAAGGACCCGCTGGAGGCCGCAATCAAGGTGGCCGAATGGACGGGCGTGGAGAAGGAGGTGCTTTACCTCTACTTCTCCAAGGGCGGCATTTCGACCTTCGAAGGCTCGCTGAAGCCGCAATGGGTCGATGCGATGAAGTACGATCACGCGCTGCTGGTGAAGGAGCGCGACGTGCCGCCGCTCGACTTCGACAAATGGATCGAGCCGAAATGGGTCAAGGCCGCCTATGAGGCACGGGGCATGAGCTACGAGAAGCAGCTTGCCACCGTGGTGACGCCCAAGGCGGACGATCCGGCCCTGAAGCCCGAACTCTGGGTCGAAGGCGAGGGCATCAAGTCCTTCGACAGCATTGCAGCGCTCGTATCTGCGCTGCAGGCGGCGGAGAAGGCGGGCAAGACGGTCAACGCCTCTTACGTCTACGACAAGCCGACGGGGCTCAAGCTGTTCGGTCAGGCGGCCTATTACGTGATGGCCGAGGGCGGTGTGTTGACGGCGTTCATGAAGAAGGCGGCGGCTGAGGCGTTTGCAGCCTCGTCCAAGGGCAAGCTGGTGATGCTGACGGATCTGATGTCCTGATGCTTCGGGGGCGGGCT
>JBFWNZ010000249.1:0-6072 GCA_050250795.1 Alphaproteobacteria bacterium
TCGATCGCCAAGCTGTTCCTCTCGGGCTACATCCCGGGTATCGGTTACGGTCTGGCGCTGATGGTCGTGACCTGGATCATCGCCAAACAGCGCAACTACCCGACGCATGAGCCGTTCAGTTTCAAGAACGTGGTGGTGCGGCTGCTGCGGGCCTGGGTGGCGCTGCTGATCCCGATCACCATCGTGGGCGGCATCGTGGGCGGCGTGTTCACGCCGACCGAGGGTGCGGCGGTCACCGCCAGCCTGTCGCTGATTGCGGCGCTGGTCATCTATCGCGGCATGTCGATCAGCGATCTGCCAAGCGCCATGATCACCGTGGCGCGCCGCTCGGCCAACGTGCTGCTGTTGCTGGGCATCAGTTCGGTATTCTCGCACTACCTGATCACCCAGGAGATTCCGCAAGGCTTCGCCAAGCTGATCATCAGCTGGGGCCTGCCGGGCTGGCAGGTGATCTTCGTGATCATCGTCTTCCTGGTGATTTGCGGCACCTTCCTGCACGGGTCGCCGATGGTGCTGATGATGACCCCGATCTTCCTGCCGCTGATCGATACGATCGGCATGGACCGGGTGCATTTCGGCCTCGTCTTCATCTTCTGCATCTGCATCGGCGAGCAGACGCCGCCGGTGGCCTCGGTGCTGCTGACCACATGCGGCGTGACGAACTTCCCAATAACCAAGGCGTGGTCCGCCTCGATCCCGTGGTTCGCGCTGCTGTTCTGCTTCACGCTGATGATCGCCTACGTGCCCGAGATCTCGCTGTTCCTGCCGAACCTCTTCCTGGGCTAGGCGCACAGCATGGATATGGGCTTGGAATGCCTGGAGATCGGTGCTTGAAGCGCTAGCTGGCATCGAGACTCTACCGAAAAGGAATGCGGCCGCCTCCCATCAGGGGCGGCCGCATTTACGTTATCGACCTTCCGGCGCAGGCTGGAAGCGCAAGCTTCGGCGGTTTGCTATTCAGAAATTTTGAGCATTCGTTTTTTTTCAGTCCGACATGCATCATTTTGATTAGGGAGACCCTCTTGCACTCCCTTAGGGTGCATGCAACCCGCCGAATATCGGTCGGGGAGGGCGCCTCGCAGGATCAATCCGGAAGAGGCGCGTGTAAGAGCACTGAGACGGTGCTGTTGGCGCTGGACCGAAGCCCGGTACGGGCCGGTTCGGCGAACGGTGGCGGGATCGGCCAGATATACGGCCGCAAGAAGCCGACAGCAGCGAGAGGACGAGGCATGGAAATCCTGAAACTGCCCCCGAACCCGCGGCTGGCGCGCTTCGACGCGTCGCCGCTGGGCAAGGCCTATCACGGCATGATCACGCTCTGCGACTGGTGCGGCGGGATCATCCTGGCGGTGTTCACCGTCTTCGTGACGGTGAATGTGCTGGGCCGCTTTCTGTTCAACACGACCTACGGCGCCACGGAGGAGCTCTGCACGATGCTGCTTCTCTGGATGGTGTCGTTGGGGTCGGTCGGTCCGCTGGAACGCTACACGCTGTTCTACGCCGAAGTTCTGCTGATGTATTACCCCAGCCTGCGGTTCCAGCGCGGTCTGTTCGCCTTCAACAGTCTCGTCACCATCGGGACCTTCGCCCTCCTGGCCGGGGCGGCGTCCATGTGGGTCTGGCAGACGCGCGGCTTCGAACTCGACTACATCTACATCAACGCCTTCTGGTTCTATGCGGCGCTGCCGGTCTGGGGCGTCATCATGACCATCGTGGCGGTCAAGAAGCTGATCTTCATGCAGCTTCCCGATCTCAGCGAGTTCGAAGCGGAGGACTAGGCGTCGGGCGGCGGTGGCGCCGCGCCGGCAATCGGTATGTTCCCGGCACCCATCGGGTGCCGGCGTAAACGGGGCAAATTCAGATGGCTCTTCTTTTCATCACGCTCCTCGTCGTCGCGATCATGCTGTCGATGCCCATCATCGTCGCGCTCGCGGTCGTCGGGGCGGCTTCGCTGATATCGGTCGGCGAAACGCCGATCACCTTTCCGATGATGCTGCAGGACGGCCTGTACTCCTTCGTGATCCTGGCCGTTCCGCTGTTCATCCTGACCGGCGAGATCCTCGCCAAAGGCAAGGTCGCCGAGAAGCTTATCGACTTCGCCAACGCGCTGGTCGGCTGGATTCCCGGCGGGTTGGGGCATGCCAACGTCGTGACCTCGATGCTGTTCGCCAATGTGTCGGGTTCGGCCGTGGCGGACGCCGCCTCCGAAGGCACCATCCTGGTGCCGCAAATGATCCGGCGCGGCTATGCGAAGGATTTCTCGGTGGTGGTCACCTCCTACTCGGCGTCGATCGGCATCCTGATCCCGCCGAGCATCGGCATGATCCTCTTTTCGCTGGTCGCGGACGTGTCCATCGGCAAGCTGTTCCTGTCCGGCTACATTCCCGGCATCAGCTACGGCCTCTGCCTGATGGCGCTGACCTTGTGGATCGCCAAGAAAAAGAACTATCCGACGCACGAGCCCTTCTCGATCAAGAACGTGTTCGTCCGTCTGTGGCAATGCTGGGTGGTGCTGCTCATCCCGATCACCATCGTGGTGGGGATCGTCGGCGGCTTCTTCACGCCGACCGAAGGGGCCGCGGTCACCGCCAGCCTGTCGCTGATCGCGGCGCTGGTGATCTATCGCGGCATGACCCTGCGCGATCTGCCGGCGTCCTTCATCCTCGTCGTGCGCCGGTCGGCCAATACGCTGCTGATGCTGGCCATGAGCTCGGTCTTCTCCTACTACATGGTCACGCAGGAGATTCCGCAGCAGTTCGCCGCGACGATCCTGAGTTGGGGTCTGCCGGACTGGCAGGTCCTGTTCGTGATCGTCATCTTCCTGGTCTTCCTCGGCACCTTCCTCAGCGGGGCGCCGATGATCCTGATGATGACGCCGATCTTCCTGCCGCTGATCGACGGCATGGGCATGGACCGGGTGCAGTTCGGCCTGATGATGGTCTTCTCCATCTGTCTGGCGGAGCAGTCGCCGCCGGTGGCCTCGGTGCTGATGACGACCTGCTCGGTGACGAACTTCCCGATCACCAAGGCTTGGTCGGCGGCAATCCCGTGGTTCATCCTGCTGTTCTGCTTCACCCTGGTCGTCGCCTACTGGCCGCCCTTGTCCATGTTCCTTCCGAACCTGGTCATGGGTTAGTCTATCGGCCGATCAACCGACAGAGCCCCGGGCGATGGGGCGGGAGACAGCAAGTGAAGATTACCGCAGTCGAAGTCACCCCCGTCACCATCGCCCTCGCGCGGCCGTTCACGCTCTCGGCGGGAACGGTCACGCACGGGAACCATGTTCTTGTCGAAGTACACACCGATGCCGGCATCACCGGTCTCGGCGAAGGGGCGCCCATCAACGCCACCGACGGCGAGACCCAGGCCAGCATGACGGATGTGCTGCGCAACCGGATCGCGCCCATGCTCATCGGGCGCGATCCGCGGCGCATCTCGGACATCATCACGCTGATGGACCGTGGCGTGATCGACAATCTCTGCGCCAAGGCCGCCATCGACCTCGCGCTGCACGACCTCGTGGGCAAGGCGCTGGGCTGCCCGGTCTACCAGCTCCTCGGCGGCCGCTGCCGCGACGAGATCACGGTGCTGGAGACCGATATCGGCATCGCGTCCCCGGAAGAGTCGGCGCGCGCGGCGAAAGAGGCGAAGGCACGCGGCATCGGCGCCTACGAGGTCAAGATCGGCAAGGATCCGGAACGCGACATCGCCGCCGTCCGCCTGATCCGCGAGGCCATCGGCCCGGACGCGAAAATCCGCATCGACGCCAACGAAGGTTACAACCGCAGTACGGCGCTCAAGATCCTGCGGTCAATGGAGGCCGCCGATCTCAGCTATATCGAGCAGCCGCTGCCCCGCTGGGACGTGCCCGGCATGGCCATGCTGGCGGCCGCCCTCGACACCCCGATCTGTGCCGATCAGGGCGCCTACACGATCCATGACGTGTACAAGCTGATCAAGGCCGACGCGGTCGACATCGTGTGCATCAAGATCGCGCGCAGCGGCCTGTACAAGGCGCGGATCATCGCATCCGCCTGTCAGGCGGCGGGCATCCGCTGCACCATGGGCAGCATGATGCCCATCGGCATCGGCGTGGCGGCGATCCACCATTTCGCCATGTCCAACCCCAATGTCGATATCGAACTCGGCGGGGTCCACGGCTCGACCCGCGAGTTCCTCGGCGACGACATCATCCACGGCTCGACGCAGGACGATGACGGCGGCATCCGCCTGACCGAAGCGCCGGGCTTCGGCGTCACCCTCGACCGCGACAAGGTCAAGCAGTACGCGCGCGCCTGACCGGCGTCGCGTTCCGCGCGTGAAAACAGCGAGCCCCGGAACCCCATTCCGGGGCTCTTTCTCTGCCTGCCGCTAGCCGCCGTTGACCAGGGGCCACACCTCGAACCAGCCGCGATAGATCATCTCGATCGCGACATACAGGATCACGGCGAGCCCGACATAGGCGATCCAGCGGAAGCGGTGCAGAATCCGCGCGATGAAGCTGGCCGCCACGCCCATCAGGGCGATGGAGAGGATGAGGCCGAACACCAGAACCCAGGGATGCTCGCGCGCCGCTCCGGCGACCGCCAGCACGTTGTCGAGCGACATCGAGACGTCGGCGATGATGATCTGCGATGCCGCCTGCCGCAGGGTCTTGCGCGGCGCATGTCCGGCGATGGTGCCGTCGGCGTTGATGTCCTCGTCCGACAGCGCTTCTGCCGCTTCCTCCTCCTCCTGATGCGTGGTGCGGAGTTCCCGCCACATCTTCCAGCAGACCCAGAGCAGCAGGATGCCGCCGGCCAGCAGCAGGCCGACGATCAGCAGCAGCTGGGCCGTGACGGCGGCGAAGACGATGCGCAGGAGGGTGGCGGCGGCGATGCCGATCAGGATCGCGCGCGTCCGCTGCTCCCTGGGAAGACCGGCCGCCGCAAGGCCGATCACGATGGCATTGTCGCCCGCCAGGACGAGATCGATCATGACCACCTGGAGAAAGGCGGCCAGAACCTCGGGCGAAAAGACGTGGCTCACGCAGCACCTCTGAACATCCGGCCGCCGATGCGAACCTGCCCGTACCCTATCGGCATGCGGGCCGGTCCCCAAGGTCGGCTAATCATTAAATCGCTATGCGAAAATGGCGATCCAGTCCAATCTTGAAATGCGTTTCATCATAGTTAATGCGAAGGCGGCAGCCATCGCGCATGGCTGCCAGGACATGACGGCAGCGGTCGTTCTCGCCGGAGGTGGAAACTGACGCGATCGGATTTGTCCGAGCCTTTGCGCCGAACCCCTCGCCGCGCCGCCATTGCGACACGGATTCCCCTTATCCTCCTTCTGCTTCTCGGCATGGGGGCTGTGGTGGCCGTACTCGCCCTGTCCGCACGATGGCAGGATAATGCCTACCGGCAGGGGCTGGGGCAGGCCCTGCGGGGTGCGATGGCGATGCATGAGGACACGCTGGGGAAGCTTGTCCGCGACTATGCGTTATGGGACGAAACCGTCGCCTACGCCGCCGAGCGCGATCCCGTCTGGCCGGACGACAATATCGGCGCATACGTTCAGCGCAGTTTCGGCTTGTCGCTGAGCCTGCTTCTGGACCCGGACAATGAGCCGATCTACACGGCCGCGAACGAAAAACGTGTCGATCCAGGGGCGTATGCTTCCATGATCGTCCAGCTCGCGCCGCTGGTCGAGGCGGTGCGCGCAAGCCCGATGGATGCCGCTCCGCCGCGTCTTGCGTATGTCCGCGCCGGCGACGCGATTTATCTCGTTGCGGCGGCGCCGGTGACGCCCGAGAAGGCGACCCCCGAGAGCATGGTGCGTCGCGCACGGCCGGTCCTGATATTCGCGCGGGTTCTGAACCGGGGCTGGCTGGACCGTCTGGCAACGGTGCTTCCGATGTCGTCTCTCGACATCCTGGATGCCGATCCGGGCGGGCCGCTGACCGCAGCCTTGCGCGATCCGTCCGGGGCGACGGCCGGCTGGCTGACAGCGATGTCGGTCGAGCCGGTCGGCGCCGCGATCGAGGAGATCGCCCCGATCCTCGCGATTCTGTTCTCGATCATGGTGGGGCTG
>JBFWNZ010000250.1:0-6025 GCA_050250795.1 Alphaproteobacteria bacterium
CGCGGACGGGCGCGTTGCCCACATAGCCCTTCAAGGTGAAGCGGTCGCCCCGCACCTCGACATGGCGGGTGTTGGCCAGCGCATCCTCGGTCGACATTGCCTGCAGCATCGCACCGTCTCCTTCCCTTCGCCGTTATGCTTTTCGGAAAGGGTATCGCGCGGCAATCGTCCGGACAATGCGGATTGCATCACCCCGCGATCGCGCTCGTTCCGCGCGCGGCATCCAACGCTGCCGCAAGACGCCGCTCGGCACGCCGGCCGCCGGGAATGCCGAAGCGCAGCCAGTTCGAACGGTCCGGAAACGCGCGGGTGAGGATGCCGGCCCGCGCCAGATGCGCATGCAGCCTTTCGGCCCCGCCCGGGACATCCGCCAGCCGGAACAGCGGCGTCCCGCCCAGAACCCGCAGCCCGGCCCGATCCAGCAGGCGGTCGAGCCGGCCCGCCGCCGCCGCCAGCCGGTCCGTCCTCTCCGCCCGCCACGCCGTGTCGGCCAGTGCCGCCGTTCCCACGGCAATCGCGGCGCCGCCGACCGCCCAAGGACCGAGGGCGGCGCGAAGCCGGTCCGCCAGGTCCGGCGGCGCCAGAACGAAACCCAGCCGCAGCCCGGCCAACCCGTACATCTTGCCGAAAGAGCGCAACACGCACAGGCCCGGCCGGCCGGCCGCGTCGGCGACGCCGGTCTCCGGCATGGCATCGGCGAACGCCTCGTCCACCACCGTCACCCCGCCCCGCGCCGCCAGCGCTCCCGCCGCGTCCAGCACAGCACCGCGCGACAGCACGCGCCCGTCCGGATTGTTCGGGTTCACGACGACAAGAACGTCGCAATCCGCCGCGCCGTCCGGCGTCTCCACTGTCTCGACCCGATGCCCGGCCTGCCGCCAGCAATGCGCGTGCTCGGCATAGGTGAAGCCCAGCACCCCCACCCGCCCCGTGGGCCGCAGCCGCGGCAACCACTGGATCGCGGTCTGCGCCCCCGGCACCGCCACGACGGCAGAGGGATCGGTCACGCCATAGGCGGCCGCTGCGATCCGCTCCAAATCCCTGACGGCCTCCGGCTCCGGCAGCCGCCGCCACGCGTCCGCCCCCAAAGGCGGCACGGGATAGGGCCAGGGCGAGATGCCGGTGGACAGATCCAGCCAGCCTTCCGCCGGCCGTCCGAACCGGGCCTCCGCCGCCCGCAGTCCGCCGCCATGCAGAATGGGATCGGTCACGCCGCCCCGCCGGCCCGGATCGCGGCCAGGGTCCGGCGCTGCCGGCCGTCTGCGTCGAAATTCTCCGGCGCCAGCCAGGCCTCGAAGGCGGCCCGCACGGCCGGCCATTCGCCGTCGAGGATCGAGAACCACGCCGTGTCGCGGTTACGCCCCTTGGTCACGACCGCCTGGCGGAAGATGCCCTCGAAGCGGAAACCGTAGCGTTCCGCGGCCCGGCGCGAGGGCGCGTTCAGCGCATTGCATTTCCACTCATAGCGCCGGTAGCCAAGTTCGTCGAACGCGCGGCGCATCAGCAGATACATCGCCTCGGTCCCTGCCCGCGTCGCCTTGAGGGCCGGGGAATAGGCGATGGAGCCGACCTCGATCGCGCCGTTCGCAGGATCGATCCGCATCAGCGCGGCGCTGCCCACGGCGCGGCCCGATGCATCGAGGATGGCGTGGTGCAGCGGGTCGTCGCTGGCCGCGATCTTCGCGACATAGGCCGCAAAGGCCGCCGCATCCGCCGGCCGGTCCACCGACAGATAGGTCCAGTCGCGCCCGTCCGGCGCGGCGAGAAAGGCCGCGGCAAGGTCGCCGGCATGATGCGGCGCCAGCTTCTCCACACGGCACCATTGCCCCTGCATCGGTGTCCGGGGCGGGTGCGGACGCGCCGTCCATCCCGCCACCGGCTGGCCCACCGGCTGCCCGTATTCGTTCGTCGCCATGTCTCGTCTCCGTATCCTTCCGCCGGTCGATTGACATGCCGGGGTCGAGGCCCGATGCTCGGCCGGCGCGACGGTTCCCCCGCGAGGGGGATGCAAGAGGGAACACGGTGCGGCTGCCCGATGGCAAGGCCGAAGCCGTGGCTGCCCCCGCAACTGTAGCGGCGAGCGCGCGCTCACGATGGCCACTGGCATGTCCGGGAAGGCCGAGCGCGCTGCGGCGACCCGCGAGCCAGGAGACCTGCCGCCGCGCCGTCACCATCCGCCGGGCGGGGTGCACCGGGGGAGACGGATGTTCCGTCGCCGGTGGCGCATGCAGCCTGTCGCCCCGCCGGAGCCGTGCCCGTGATCGCCTATGCGCAACCGCGATTCGGCCTGCCCGCCGCGCCCCTGCCGCCGGTGACGCTTGTGCTGGGCGGGGCGCGCTCGGGCAAGAGCCGCCACGCCGAAGCGCTTGTGGAGTCGCATCCCGGCCCCTGCATCTATCTCGCCACGGCCACGCCCGGCGACGGCGAAATGGCGGCCCGCATCGCCGCCCATCGCGACCGCCGCGGCCCGCGCTGGCAGACGGTGGAGGAACCGCTGGCGCTGGCCGAGGCGCTGCACGCCGCCGCGGCCCCCGACCGCGCCGTGCTGGTCGACTGCCTCACCCTCTGGATTTCCAATCTGATGGGCGCCGGCCGGGACGTCGATGCCGTGGGCGACGCGCTCGCAGCCTCCCTGCCCGCCGCCGGTCCTGTCGTCTTCGTCTCCAACGAGGTCGGCCTGGGCATCGTGCCCGACAACGCCGCCGCCCGCGCCTTTCGCGACCATGCCGGCCGCCTGCACCAGACCGTCGCGGCGCGTGCGGATTCGGTGCTGTTCGTCGCCGCCGGCCTCGCCCTTCCCCTCAAATCGCCGGAGCCCGCAGCCAGACCATGACCGCCACCCGCAAGATTCCCGCGACCGTCATCACCGGCTTTCTCGGTGCCGGCAAGACCAGCACCATCCGCCACCTGCTGGAGACGGCGAACGGCCGTCGCCTCGCCCTCGTCATCAACGAGTTCGGCGATCTCGGCGTGGACGGCGAAATCCTCAAGGGCTGCGGTATCGAAAGCTGCCCCGAGGAAGACATCCTGGAACTCGCCAACGGATGCCTGTGCTGCACCGTGGCCGACGATTTCCTGCCGACCATCACCGCCCTGCTCGACCGCCCGAACCCGCCCGACCACATCGTCATCGAGACCTCGGGCCTCGCTTTGCCGAAGCCGCTGGTCAAGGCTTTCGCCTGGCCCGAGGTGCGCACCCGCGTCACCGTCGATGGGGTGATCGCGGTCGTGGACGGCCGCGCCGTCGCCGATGGACGCTTCGCGACCGACGCCGAGGCGCTGGCGACGCAGCGCGCGGCCGATCCCTCGCTCGACCATGAGAGCCCGCTGGAGGAGCTGTTCGAGGAACAGCTCGGCTGCGCCGACCTCGTGGTGATGAACAAGGGCGACCTGCTCGACCCCGCGGCCCGCGACCGGGCCGCGGCGACGGTCACGGCCGAGCTTCGCCCCGGCGTGAAGCTGGTCCATGCCAGCCACGGGCGCATCGACGCGGACGTGCTGCTGGGCCTGTCCTCTGCCGCCGAAGACGATCTCGCATCCCGCCGCTCGCATCACGAGGATGCCGACGACCACGACCATGACGACTTCGCCAGCTTCGCCGTCGAACTGGGCGAGATGCGCGACCCGCGCACGCTCATCGACCGCGTGGCGCCGGTGGTCGCGGCGCACGACATCCTGCGCATCAAGGGCTTCGCCGCCGTGGCCGGGCGCGACATGCGGCTGGTCGTCCAGGGCGTGGGCCCGCGCATCGACCACTATTACGATCGCGACTGGCGCGCCGATGAGTCGCGCCGCACCCGCCTCGTCGTGATCGGCCAGGCCGGCATGGACGAAGCCGCCATCCGCGCCGCCCTCGCGGACTGACGCGGTGCATCTGCTTCAGGCACAGGCGGGCGTCGTCTCCGACGGGTCGGAAGCGGTCGATCTCGGCCAGACGCCGGGCGATATCGTGTTCCTGTCGGCGGCCGACACCGAACTGGCCGCCCTGGCGGCCGCCCGTGCGGAGCTCGGCGGCGGCTATCCGCGCCTGCGGCTGGCGAACCTTCTCCAGCTTCGCCACAACCTTTCGGTGGACCTGTACCGCGACGCGGTGATCGGCCATGCGAAGCTGGTGATCGTCCATCTCCTCGGCGGCACCGGCTACTGGCCCTATGGAATGGAGCAGGTGGTCGAGGCGTGCCGCGAGGGCGGCATCGCGCTGGCCCTGCTGCCCGGCGACGACAAGCCGGACCCCGAATTCCAGGCCCGTTCCACCCTGCCCGCCACGGCCTGCCACCGCCTCTGGCAGTATCTCGTGCATGGCGGTCCTGCCAATGCGCGCAACTTGCTCGCCTATGCCGCCGACCTCACCGGCACGCCGATGGACTGGGCGGAGCCAGCGCCGCTGCTCCGCGCCGGCCCTTACTGGCCCGGCGAGACGCCGCAGGGCGTGGACGACCTCCGCCCGCATTGGATCGACGGCGCCCCCGTGGCGGCGCTCGTCTTCTATCGCGCGCTGGTCCAGGCCGGAAACCTCGCCGCGGTCGATGCGCTGATCGACGCACTCAGGGCCCGCGGCGTGAACCCGCTGCCGGTCTATATTTCCAGCCTCAAGGAGCCGGTCGCCGCCGGCATCCTGCACGGTCTGCTGGCCGAAGGCGCGGCCGGCCTCGTGCTCAACGCCACCGGCTTCGCCGTTTCCAGCCCCGGCGCCGCGCGCCAGCCCACCCCCTTCGACGACCGGGACTGCCCCGTCCTCCAGGTCGTCTTCGCCGGCAGCGCCGAAGCGACATGGCGCGAGGGCCAGCGCGGCCTGTCGGCGACCGACATCGCGATGAACGTGGCCCTGCCCGAGGTCGACGGCCGCATCCTCAGCCGCGCCGTCTCGTTCAAGGCGCCGGCCCGCTTCGACGCGCTGACCGAATGCCCGATCCTGACCTATGCGCCGGTCGCCGACCGCGTCGCCTTCGTCGCCGACCTCGCCGCCAACTGGCTGCGGCTGCGCGCCAAGCCGGCGGCCGAGCGCCGCGTCGCCGTCGTGCTCGCCAACTATCCGGGCCGCGACGGCCGCATCGGCAACGGGGTCGGCCTCGACACGCCCGCCGGCACTTGCGTGCTGCTGAACGCGATGGCCCAGGCCGGCTATCCGCTTCGCGATCTGCCCGCCGATGGCGCCGCCCTGATCGCACGTCTGCTCGCCGGCCCGACCAACGGCCATCCCCGGCGCCCGGCGGAGGAGACCCTGCCCCGGCCGGACTACGAGTACTTCTTCGCGGCACTGCCCGAATCCGTGCGCCGCGCGGTGCTGGAGCGCTGGGGACCGCCCGAGCGCGATCCCTTCTACCGTCCGGGCGAGATCGACTGCGGGGCCTTCGCGATCCCCGCCTTCCGCTGCGGCGGCGTGGCGGTCGCCCTCCAGCCCTCGCGCGCGCCCGGCCTCGACCCGACCGCCACCTATCACAGCGGCGACCTCGTGCCGCCGCATGGCTATCTCGCCTTTTATGCCTGGCTGCGCGAGGGCTTCCGCGCCGATGCCGTCCTCCATATGGGCAAGCACGGCAACCTGGAATGGCTGCCCGGCAAGGCGCTGGCCCTGTCGGCCGAGTGCTTCCCCGAGGCCGCGCTGGGGCCGCTGCCGCATGTCTATCCCTTCATCGTCAACGACCCCGGCGAGGGAACGCAGGCGAAGCGCCGCGCCCAGGCCGTCATCGTCGACCACCTGACGCCGCCGCTGACGCGCGCCGAAAGCTATGGCCCGCTGGCCGACCTGGAGCGGCTGGTGGACGAGTATTACGACGCGGCCTCGGTCGATCCGCGCCGCCTGCCGGTGCTGCGCGACGAAATCCTCGACCTCACCCGCCGCATCGGCCTCGACCGCGACTGCGGCATCGCGCCCGAGGACGACGAGGCCGCCGCGCTGACCAAGCTCGACAACCATCTCTGCGAATTGAAGGAACTCCAGATCCGCGACGGGCTGCACGTCTTCGGCACGGTGCCGGACGGCGCGCAGCGGGCCGGCCTGCTGGTCGCGCTGGCGCGGCTGCCG
>JBFWNZ010000251.1:0-6018 GCA_050250795.1 Alphaproteobacteria bacterium
CCAGACGCCGTCGCCCAGGATGAAGCCGCTGTCGAATACCGACACCTTCGCCTGGGCGCGCGGCACCAGGGCGCCGTTGACGTAGATCAGGATTTCCGCGTTGCGCGGGTCCTCGGCAAAGCGATGCGTTCCCGTCGGCACACCCCTGCCCTCCGTCTCTCGCAGGCGAGACAGTATTAAGGAGGAACGACGCTTCCGCTATGCCTCCAATGCGCGATGCCGCCGATTATTCGGCGGCGGGGCGGCTTTTCGTCGCCACGATGGAGCGGCCCTCCAGATCGGCGATCTCGGCCTCCCCCAGGCCCATCTCACGCAGAATCTCACGGGTATGCTCGCCCGGCAGCGGCGGTTGCCGCCGCAGACCGAGATCGTGGCCGTCCAGTTCGATGGGCAGGCGCGGCAGCTTCAGGGTCCGGCCGTCGGGCAGCATCGTCTGCATCATTCGGCCTTCGGCATTCAACTGCGGATCGTCGAACAAGTCCTCGGGCCGGGCGACCGGCGCGAAGGGGATGTTCATCTCTTCGCAGATGCGCAGGAAGTCCTCGGAATTCAGCCGCTTGACCACGTCGGCGACGATGGGCTGGATGCGGGGGCGTGCCGCGACGCGCTGCTCGTTGGTCTTGAGTTCCGGATCGGCCAGCAGGTCGGGGCGGTCGAAGCGTTCGCAGAAGCGCCGCCAATGGTTGTCGCTGGTGATGCCGACGAAAATCTGCTTGCCGTCCGCGGTCTCGAACGGCTCGTAGATGGCCCAGGCGCCCCAGCGCTCGGGCAGCGGCGGCACCGGCTTGCCGGCGATCACGCTGCCGGCCATATGCTGGGCCATCAGATAAGTGGTGCTCTCGTAAAGCGCGCTCTTCACCAGTTGACCGCGGCCGGTCTGGTCGCGCTCGCGCAGCGCTGCCAGGATCGCCAGGGCCCCGAACGTGCCGCCCAGCACGTCGATCACCGAAGCGCCGGCGCGAAGCGGCCGGCCGCGCGGGCCGGTCATGTAAGCGAGACCGCCCATGAACTGCACCACCTCGTCCAACGCCTGCCGGTTCTCGTAGGGTCCGCTGAGGAAACCCTTGAGCGAGCAGTAGATCAGGCGGGGATTGATCTTGGACAGCGCGTCGTAGCCGCAGCCGAGCCGGTCCATCGTGCCCGGCGCGAAATTCTCGGTCACGATGTCGGCCTGCTCGACCATGCGATAGACGAGATCGCGTCCCGCCTCGGTCTTGAGGTCGATGGCAATGCTGCGCTTGTTGCGGTTGTAGGTGACGAAGAAGCCCGCGGCGAAGCCGGACAGCCGCCGGGTCTTGTCGCCTTCGGCGGGCTCCACCTTGATCACATCGGCGCCGAGATCGGCCAGAACCAACCCGCAGGACGGACCCATGATGGTCTGAACGAATTCGAGGACGCGCAGCCCCTTGAGCGGCAGCGACGCCTCACTGGTGCGAGCATCGGTCATGGTCGGTTCCCTCGCGGTCGGGTAATGAATGCAGGGCGCTCTTCTGTCACAGATCGATTTCCAGCCACAAGGGCTGGTGGTCGGAACCCTCTGCGGCATTGTCGACGCGAACCCCGCGAATGCGGGGGGCGAGACCGGCGCTGACGAAGGCATAGTCGATCCGCCGTTGCCCGCCGGGGTCGAATTTCGTGGCGCCGCTACCGCCCTGCCCGGCGCGTTCCCACGCATCGACAAAGCCGTCCATGGCGGTGACACGGCCATATTTCCGCGCATCGGCAAGGCCGGTTAATTCAATATATTCAGGTGTCTCCGGTTCCATATTGAAGTCGCCCAGAAGGATTGCGCCATCGGCCGTAGGCGGCGGCGGGGCCTGCCTGTCCCAGGCCGGCGACGGGCCGGAGCGGACGCCGCCATCCTCGCGCGCCTCGCGATGGATGGCGCGGAGGCGCTGTGTCTGGCGAAGGCGTTCCGCGCTTGAGACATGGCCGAGATGCACGGAGTAGATACGTGCCGGGCCGTTCGGACAGGCGATCACGCATTCCAGGGCGGAGCGCTGCAGACTGAGCTGGTCGAGCAGGTTCAGCTTGGGAAGAAGGTGGTTCCGCACGGCCAGGATCGGATGGCGCGACAGCAGAAGATTGCCGAATTGCCGCCGGCGGCGCAGGACGCGGCCGCTGCTATCGGCGAGGCTTCCATCCTCATCCACGCCGGGGCCATAGGCGACATGACGGTCCGGCAGCAGCGCCGAAAGTGCCGCCACCTGGTCCGTCATGTCCGATCGCGCCCAGAAGCGGTCCACCTCCTGCAGCGCAATGACGTCGGCCGAATCGATCTCCGCGGCAATGCGCGGCAGATCGACCCGTCCGTCCTTACCCCGTCCGAACTGGATATTGTAGCTGACGAGTTGCACGGGGCCCCGTCCTTGGGCGTCAGGCGATGTCGCCCTCCTCCTTGAGCATGCGGATCGCCTTGCGCACGGCATTCACCGTGATGTCGACGTCGTCCGCGGTATGCACGCCGGAGGTGAGTCCGGCCGGCTTGCCGTTCACGTCCACGCCGTTGAGGATCATGGCGAGGCGGAACTTGTGCGACATCTGCTTGCTGCCGCCCTTCACGTCGTCGACCTTGAGGCGCGTCGGATCGAAGGTCTTCGGCTCGATGTCCCAGCCCTTGGGGTTGGTGAAGATGTGGAAGGCCGAATACTCGCCATAGCAGGACCAGCGCACGCCTTCCTCGGTGAACACCTCGTTGAGGGCGTTTCGGATATCCGCCGCGCGGGCATTCGCGGCGGCGCAGACGCCGCCCTCCGCCAGCACGCTGAGCGTCGCTACGCCGGCCGAGGCCGAGATCGGGTTGGCATTGAAGGTGCCCTGATGGCCGATCTTCTCTTTGCCCTTGCGCGCGCTGACCTCGAAATCGAGCTGGTCGAAGATGTCGGCGCGGCCGGTGGTGGCGCCGCCCGGCAGGCCGCCCGCGAGGATCTTGGCGAGCGAGGTCATGTCCGGCTTGATGCCGTAAATCGCCTGGGCGCCGCCCTCGGACGCGCGGAATCCGGAGACGACCTCGTCGAAGATCAGGACGATGCCGCGCTCGGCGGTGACGCGCCGCAACTCGGCCACGAAATCGCGGCTCAGCGGCACCTGGCCGAAGCTGGCGCCGGTCGGCTCCAGGATCACGCAGGCGATGTCGTCGTCATTCTCCAGGATCGCGCGGGTCGCCTCGATGTCGTCCGGCGGCGCCAGCAGGACATGCTCGGCGATGCCGGGCAGCACGCCCGGCGTCGGCGTGCCGTCGAAATGGTTGGTGACGCCGAAGGCGACATGGTCCTGCCAGCCGTGGAAATGGCCCAGGAAGCGCACGATCTTGCTGCGGCCGGTATAGGCGCGCGCAAGGCGGATCGCCATCAGGTTCGCCTCGGTGCCCGAGGAGGTGAAGCGCACGCGCTCGGCGGTCGGAAACAGCTGCTTCACCAGCGCGCCCCAGCGCACCTCCAGCTCGTTGCTGGCGCCGAAATGCGTGCCGCAATCGAGCTGGCGGTGGACGGCCTCCATCACGCGGGGATGGCAATGGCCGAGGATCATCGCGCCATGGCCGCCGAAATAATCGACGTATTCATGCCCGTCGACGTCCCATTTCCGCGAGCCCTTGGCGCGCGCGACATACAGCGCATAGGGGTCGAGCTGGCGCGAATCATGGGTGATCCCGCTCGGGAAGATCGTGCCGGCCTCGGCGGCCAGACGCTCGGAGCCCGGCGTGTATTCGCGGTAGGCGGCGACGATCCGTGAATTCGTGAGGGAGGTGCTGTCAGGCATCGGACGTTTCCTGTCGGTGGGGGCGGCGCGTTCGGGCGCGTCTGACGATATTCGCAGAAGGATACCACATCGCCGTGGCGCGTCGATCCGTCACCCTGCTTTGCGCTGGCGGCGGAGCTGATTTTCCCGATAGGCGATGTAGCTGCCGCTCGCAAAGATCATTGACGCGCCGACATAGACGTAGAGATCGGGCAGTTCGCTGAACAGCAGGTAGCCGAACAGCGTGGCCCAGAGCAGCTTCACGAACTCGACCGGCGTGACGACGTTGGTGTCGCCCTCCTTCAGCGCCTGGGCCATGAGGACATGGGCATAGGAGCCGGTCAGGCCGATCAGGAACAGCCATCCATACTGTATCGGGGTCGGCCAGACCCAGTTGGGCAGCGCCGCGACGAGGGTCAGCGGCGTCATCAGCAGATACATGTACATCGTCGTGGTGATGCTCGACTCGGTACGGCCGAGCACCTTGATGACGATAAGGGTCAGTGCCCAGGCCGCGGCCGAGATGAGAACGGCGATGGAGCCGAGGTCCAGCCCCGCCTCGGGCCGGATGATGACGTAGGTGCCGGCGAAGCCGAACAGGATCGCGCTCCACCGGCGATAGCTGATCTTCTCGCCGAGGAAAAACACCGCCAGCAGGGTCGCGAACAGCGGCGAGGCGAATTGCAGGGCCGTCACCTGGGCCAGCGGCGCCACGCCCAGCGCATAGAAGAAGCCGAGCGCGCTGACCGTCTGCAGCAGGGCCCGCACGCCGTGCAGGCCCAGCCGCGTCGTGCGCAGGATGCCGATGCCGTGCTTCAGGAACCAGGGCGAGAGCGCGACGAGGCCGAAGATCGTCCGGAAGAACGCGACCTCGAAAGTGTGCATCTCCTTGGCCAGGTACTTGACCATGGAGTGCTGGACGACGAGCACAAGCGTCGCCGCCAGCATGAGGCCCATGCCGCGCAGGTTCCCCCGTCCCGAAGCTGCGGTCCCACCGGAGGAACCCTGCGGCACGGCCATCCGCTCAGCCGATCGGCGGCATCTGCCGCTCCGCGCGCGCCTTGTTGATCTGGTCGCGCAGGCGCTGCTCCAGCGAAGGAAGCTTGTAGTTCAGGTCTTTCTCCAGGATGCCGGCGTCGAAATGGTTCGCCTGGACATAGGTGACGGCGTCCGCCGCGATGCCGATCTTCGCATCCGGCAGCAGCTTCTTCGTCGCGGCGACGATCTCGCCCATCGAGGCGCGGTTGGTCGGGCACATATAGGCGTGGCGGGTGAGGCCCTCGGCGAAGCACAGGCGCACCATCAGGTCGGCCACGTCATCGACATAGATGTAGGCGGAGGTCTGCTCGGCCGCGAGGCTGGAGACCGCGGCCTCGCCCACGGCGGCCAGGGAGACGACGCGCGACGCCTCGCCGCTGCGGCCGGTGTTGCGGCCATGGCCGATCACCGTGCTGACGCGCAGGGCGCGGCAGTCCAGGCCGTACTCCTTGGTATAGGCGTTGGCGACGAACTCGTTCACCACCTTGGACAGGCTATAGAGCGACCAGGGCTTGATCCACGAGTTCTCGTCGATCGGCGCGTCGCCGTATTCGCTCTGGTCGCCGTAGATCGAGATCGAGCTGGGATAGACCACCCGCTTCACGCCGCACAGGCGCGCCGCCTCGAACACGTTGTTGCAGCCGTTGATGTTGATATCGACGCCCAGCAGCGGGTCGGTCTCGGTCTGCGGCAGAAGCAGGGCTGCCGTGTGAATCACGCGATCCACGCCGTTCTGCTGCATCGCCGAGACCAGTGCCGGACGGTCGGTCACGTTGGCCTGAACCGGCTTCAACCGCGCGTTGTCGCGCAGGTCGTCGAGGCGCCCCGCGCCGAAGTCGCGATCCACGGCAATCACGGTCTCGCCGCGATCCAGAAGGTTGCGCACGATGTGCGAGCCGATCAGGCCGGCTGCGCCGGTCACGAGGACGGGCATGGCATTTCTCCCCGGATATTTGGATGGCCCCCGAATGGGGGCGACTGGGCCGAAGGCATCTTAGCGCGGCTGCGTCCGGATTGTCAGATACCGTGCGCGCGTGTCAGGTTTGTGTCCCCTGCCCCGGCCCTGCGGGGCGCCGACGCTGCCCGACCGCGGCCCCAACCCTGGAGAGTACAGCATGACCATCGTGGATATGCGGCTGCGCCCGCCCATCCCCGCCTGGACCGACAAGGCCCAGTTCCGCAAGGGCGAGGCGGCCGGCTATTACCCCATGCGCATCGGCTTTCCGCGCCCCCGCTCGGCCG
>JBFWNZ010000252.1:0-5998 GCA_050250795.1 Alphaproteobacteria bacterium
TACCGGCCATGCGCAGCCAGGCCGGCGGCATGGCGATCAGCCGGGCGGGGCGGTCCAGCGCGGTTGCGACGGCGCGGATCAGGTCGGGGGTGGACAGGTCGCGGCGGTCGGAGGGCAGATAGGTGCCGGGCGGCGCCGCAAGCGCCCAGGCGACGGCATCCGCGAGGTTGCCGAGCGCGATCAGGCTGCGGCGGTTCGCCACCGCCCCGAAGGGCAGGGGAATGCCGCGATCCACGACGCGCAGCAGCGAACGGAAATTGCCCCGAACGCGCGGCCCGTAAACCAAGGGCGGCCGCAGGATCACGGTCTCCATCCGGCCCAGCGCGATGCCGTGCAGGGTCTTCTCGGCCTCCCATTTGGAGATGCCATAGGGATCGGCCGGGGATGGTTCGTCCGTTGCTGTGTACGGCCGGGCCTGTCCTTCGCCCATCGCCTTGACGGAGCTGAGGAAGACGAAGCGCTTCACGCCGGCCCGGATGGCTGCGGTCGCAAGCTGCGCCGTGGCATCGCGGTTGATGCGGCGGAAGGCGGCCAGAGGATTGGCCGATTTGTCGCGCATGACATGCACGCGTGCGGCAAGATGGATGACCGCCTCGACGCCATCGAGATGCGGCATCCAGTCCACCGGCTGGCCCAGATCGCCGATCTCGGCGCGGCCGATTGGCCGCAGATCCAGGCCCGTCGAGGCGAGCCGGATGCAGACGGCGCGGCCGACGAACCCCGTGGCTCCGGTGACGAGGATCGTCATCGGGCCATCCACCACAGCAGTCCGGCGACGAGAAGCGCGGCGGCGGCGACAGCGGCCCAGGGCGCCGCGGTTGCGGCAAGCGCCAGGACGACGAGGGCCGCATCCGCCGCCAGCACGGCGCCTGCCACCTGGGCATGGCTGCGGCCGTTCTGCACCGCCCGCTGATAGAAATGCTCGCGATGCGCCTGCCACACCCGCTCGCGTCGGGCGGCGCGACGCAGCAGCGTGATCGTGGAGTCGGCGAGATAGTAGAGCGGCAGGATCAACGCCGGCGCCCAATGACCCCGCGCCGCGGCGTCGAGCAACAATCCGCCCAGCAGGAAGCCCAGCGGCACGCTGCCGACATCGCCCATGAACAGCTTCGCCGGATGCCAGTTCCAGTACAGGAACCCCGCCGCCGCGGCGGCCAGGGCCAGAGGCAGGACGGGGTCGGGCATCGCGGTTGCGGCCGGCAGCAGTCCCAACGCAGCCAGCCCGACGCCGATTCCGGCGGTCTCGACGCCGGCGATGCCGTCGATCCCGTCCATGAAGTTGTACAGGTTGACGAACCAGACCCAGGCGACGGCCGCCGCTGCGACATCCAGCCAGGGGGGCAGCAATCCCTGGAACACCGGCCCGTGGCCGGCGCCCGTCAGCCAGATCAGCCCGGCTGCCACCGCCCCGATATGCGCGAGCAGCCGCAGCCCGGCCGGCAGGCCGCGCAGATCGTCGAGCCATGACAGAATGGCCAGCCCCGCCGCCCCGGCGATCGGAATCCAAAGATTCGGCTGCGGTGCGGCGAGATCGGTCAGACCCCAGACCGCCAGCACGACGGCCATGACGGCGATGCCGCCGCCCTGCGGGGTCGGTACGGCGTGGCTGCTGCGGGCATTGGGCTGGGCGAGGACGGCACGGCGGCGCAGCTGCGCAAGCACCAGGCCGGTTGCGGCCAGGCTTGCCGCGAATGCACCGGCTGCGGCCAGGATCAACCCCG
Organism: Alphaproteobacteria bacterium; assembly: GCA_050250795.1. GTDB lineage: Bacteria > Pseudomonadota > Alphaproteobacteria > UBA8366 > UBA8366 > JBFWNZ01. The sequence continues at coordinate 1,722 of JBFWNZ010000252.1, forward strand.
TCATGGCGGGGTTATAGCCTGCTCCCGGCGGCCTCGCCAGCCGGTCTAGCCGCAGGCGCGCAGCGCCGTACGGGGGACGCGGACGCGCAGGTCGCGGCCCAGCATCTTGAGCAGGACGACGACTCGCTGCGTGCCGTCCATCGTCTGGAACAGGGCGGACTGCTCGGCAAAGGCGCCGTCGGCGATCTCGACCCGCTCACCGGGGGCGAAGGGAACGCCATCGGGCAGCGGCACAAGGCCGTCGGGCCCTTCGCGACCCCTGATGTCCTCCACGACACCCTCCGGCACGGCCGCAGGCCGGTCGCCGAAGGAGACCAGGGTCGCGACGCCGAAGGTCGACTGGATCGCGCGCCAGCGCTGCCGCTCCATGTCGACGGCGACGAACAGATAGCGCGGGAACAGCGGCACGGCGATCCGGTCGATGCGGCGGGCATGCCGGCGCTCCTTCGCGCAGCGCGGCAGGTAGGTCTCGAAGCCCTGGCGCGCCAGATGGCCTTCCGCCATCGCTTCGGCGCCGGGATGGGTATGGACGACATACCAGCGCTTCATCGCCGTACCCCCGGCCGGCCGGATCGCGCGACGCCGAGCAATGCCGGCGTGAACAAGCGCTCCTCCGCGAACCGGCCGCGCAGCGACTCGTAAGTCGCCTGGGCATGCCGAAGGTCCGTGACCAGCACGGCGTCGACCGGCGGCAGTTCCGCAATCGCGGCGACGACAGGGAGCCCCGCCAGGGCCGCCCGTGTCGCGCCGGGGTCGAGGATGGCGAGAATGTCCACCGGACTTTCCAAGCCGCACAGGGCGGCGATTTCAGCGAGATCGCCGGCGCCGGCCAGGGCGACGCGGTGCCATCCCTTGGCGTCGCAATCCGCCAGCGCCGCCTCGCATTGCCCGCGCGCGCGCCGGAAGAATTGAAAGGACGAGGACAGGTACTCCGCGGTCAGGCGCGTTTTCTCCGCAAAACCCTGCGGCGTCAGGTAATAGGCGTAACGATTCGAGGGAATTTGCGAAACCTTGACGTAACCCTTGCGGACGCAGCGTTTGAGATAGGCATTGGCCAGTCCGAGCGCGATGCCCAACTCCGATGCGATGGAACGCTGGGTGATCGTGCTGTTGGCATGCACGGCCGTCAGCAGCCCGAGCGTGATCTCGGCCTGGGAATCGAGCGTCGCGCGATCCGTCTGGGTCGTTCCGTCGGTCAAAAGAGCGCCCCTCGTTCACCAAATGAACGATATCTCGTTCATTTGGTGAACGTCAATGCCGTTCATTGGGTGAACATTGAAACCGCCGTGGCGGCACGGATCAGGCGGCTGTTTCGCCCGATGCGGTAGCGCGCGCCGACGGCGCTCCGATTGACATGCTGCCGCTGTCGGGGATAGGTCAGGCGGCATCAACCGTTTGGATCCCATGCAGCAGAATCCCGACAATCTCCGGATCGTCGTCATCGGCCTCGGCTATGTCGGTCTGCCGCTCGCCGTGGCGCTGGCGGCGCATCACGATGTGCTGGGCTATGATCGCGATACGGGCCGCGTCGCCGAGTTGCGCGCGGGCCAGGATCGGACCGGTGAGGTGGCGGCAGCACGCCTGTCCGGACTGGCCGTGACCGACGATGCCGCGGCGATCCGCGGCGCCGATGTCTACATCGTCGCGGTGCCGACGCCGGTGGACGCGGACAACCTTCCCGACCTGCGGGCCGTTCGCTCGGCTTCGGCCACGGCGGGGCGGGCCTTGACCGCACGACCGGACATGCCGCCCGTCGTCGTGTTCGAGAGCACCGTCTATCCCGGCGTGACCGAGGAAATATGCGGGCCGATCCTTGAGGAGACCTCGGGCCTCGTCTGCGGCCGCGACTTCTTTCTGGGTTATTCGCCCGAGCGCATCAATCCCGGCGACCGCGAGCACACGGTCGACCGCATCACCAAGGTCGTGTCGGGCCAGACGGCAGCCGTCGCGGCGCGTCTGGCCGACCTGTACGGATCGATCAATGGCGGCCGTATCTTCGTCGCCGCCGATATCCGCACCGCCGAGGCGGCGAAGGTGATCGAGAATGCCCAGCGCGACATCAACATCGCCTTCGTGAACGAGATCGCGATGATCTTCCAGCGGCTGGGCCTGTCGGTCCACGACGTGCTGGCGGCCGCTCGGACGAAATGGAACTTCCTGGATTTCCGGCCGGGTCTTGTCGGCGGCCATTGCATCGGCGTCGATCCCTTCTATCTCGCCGATGTCAGCAAGCGGGCCGGGCACGATCCGGAAATCATCTTGGTCGGGCGGCGCATCAATGACGGCATGGGAACCTATGTCGCCGACCGCATTGCCAGCGAGATGGGCGGGAGGGCCGGCGGGCGCATCCTCGTGCTGGGCCTGACCTTCAAGGAGAACGTGCCCGACCTGCGCAACTCCAAGGTGATCGACGTGATCCGCCGGCTGGAAGCGCTGGGCCATACGGTCACGGTGCACGACGCCCTGGCCGACCGCGACGAGGCGCGGCACGAATACGGCGTCGAGCTGTCGCCCGAACTCGGCGCTGCCTACGACTGCGTCGTCGGGGCCGTACCGCATGCGGCCTATGCGGACCTGCCGCTGGCGGATTTGCTGCGGCCGGGCGGGCTGCTGGCGGACATCAAAGGCATGTGGCACGGGCAGACGCTGCCCGCGGGCATCCGCCGCTGGTCGCTGTGACCGGCTTCAGCGCGCCGCGTCGGCCTGCTGCATCGCCCATTTGACGGTGGCGCCGGACGGTCCGGTCGTTCCGGAAATCACGATCTGCTGCGTCCGGCGCGCCTCGCCGCTGCCCAGATAGATGCTGTCGGTCAGCGCCAGCCTGCCGCCCTCGGCGCGGAACCACCACCCGCTCGGCCGGCTCCGGCCGGTTCCGGGCAGGCGCAGCAGCACCGCCATGCCGTCCTGCACCAGCGAGGCGTCGATCTCCGGGTGCAGGTGAAAGCGGACGGTGAAGCCGTGCGAGCCGACCGGCCGTGCCGGATCGGCCGGATCGAGGCTGTCCTCGCCGCGTAGATCGGCGCCCGCCGCGTCCAGAAACAGGCGCCGGCGATGGATCAGGCCGAAACGCTGCGCATAGCCGTCATGGCTGGCGAACAGCCAGACATGGCCCTCTTGCTCGTCGCGGTCGGCGAGCACGCGGGCCGGCCGCCGGCCGAGGCCCGACTCGGCCCCCGGAAGGACCTCGCTCGAATTCGTGTCGTCGATGGAGAGGGTCGAATGCGCCGCGGTCGCGCGCTGGGCCGCCCGCCAGGCTGGGTCGGCCGCAGGGGCCGGTCCGCAATTGACGATGACCCGCGTGTTTCCGACATCGACCTCAAGCGCCAGGGTTCCCGCATGGGCGTGGCCGTCCAGCCGTGCCGGGGCGGGTGCGCCGGCATCGATGATCGCGAACAGCCGTCCGATGGCCAGACGCTCGAAACCCGAATGCGGTGCGCGGCTGGGCGCGCGGCCGCGGGCATCCGCCTCGGCCAGCACGCGGTCGATCCAGCCGGGCTCGCTTTCGGCGCTGTCGTTGAACAGGGCGAGCCCGCCATCCGCATGCCGGAAGAAGCGGACCATCGGTGCCATCCGGTCGATGGCTCCCTGCAGCCCGTCTGGCATCTCGCGATGCGCGACGCGCAGCAATGCGCGGATATCCACCAGATGGCGCAGCACGGTGAGCTGCACCGACGGGCTGCGTTCGACATGGCCGCCATCGGGCAGGATCTGGCAGGCCAGTTCCTGCGTGATACGCTGCATGGCGCGCGGCAGCACCCCGGCCCAGTCCGGCAGGCAGGTTCCGCCATAGATCAGCCCCTTGAGGGCGACCAGCCGGGCGCCGCCCTCGACCTCGAGGACGGCAACCCGGCGCAGATGGCGCAGCTGCCGTGCGAGGCTGTCCAGCGCGGCCTTCCGTTCGGCGTCGTCGGCCCCGGCGAAGATCGCGTCGAAATGCATGAGCCAGGCGGAAACCCGCGCGCCGATGACATCCGCCCGCCAGGCCGGCCAGGTCCAGCCGGGATGGCGGGCGATCCAGTCCAGGATCAGGGTGCGCGCCGTCCCGATGGCGCGTGTCCGGTCGCCGCCATCGGCATAGGCGATCAGGTCGTCCAGCCAGCCGAAGCCGTGCAGTTCCGTCAGCCAGGCCTCGCTCGCGTCGAAGGCTTCCCAGGGTTTGCGCAACTGCCGGATCGTCTGGCCGGGCATCTGGAAGGTGCCGTCGGCGATGGCCGCGCCGCGTGCCGACTGTCCCGGCCAGTGTGCCGGCGGGCGCACCTGGAATCCGCCGGGGGCCT
>JBFWNZ010000253.1:0-5976 GCA_050250795.1 Alphaproteobacteria bacterium
GGAGATTCCGCGCCGGCGTCCCTTTCGGATCGCGGAGAATGCGCAGGAAGTCCCGCCCCTTATTGTCTTTCGGGCCGAGTTCGACCAGGGCGACATCGAAGGTTGCCCCGACCAGCATGTCGACCGCGACGTTGCTGTCGCGGGCCGTACGGACGCTGTAAAGACCGGCGCCGTTCAGGACTTCGCGCGTATAGTCCGCCCGATCCCGCTCAGGGTCGAGTAGCAGGAGCCGGATGTTCTTGAGGATTGAATTAAACGCCATACGCTATTGCCCGACACCGCGATTACAAGCAGCACAAATAACAAGTCTTTGCGACGACCGTCGACTCGGTATTGTTGCGCAGTCGCGCAACACACTTCCAGCGGAGCCTCCATGTCCGACCATATCGACTGGCCCTTCTTCACCGATGCGCATCGTGCGACGGCAAGGTCCGCCCAAGCCTTTGCCGATGAGGTGCTGCGCCCGGCCGAAGCGGCGGGCGGACATGAGGATGCCGGTGCGACGGTGCGGCGCTATGCACGCCTGCTGGCCAAGGCCGGACTGCTCGGGCATGCGGTTCCGGCACCCTTCGGCGGACTGTCCGAGCGGCTCGATTCGCGCTCGATCTGTCTGTGCCGCGAAGCCTTGGCAACCGCGACGGGATTGGGCGAGTACACCTTTGCGATGCAGGGGCTGGGCAGCGGTCCGATATCGCTGTTCGGATCGGCCGAGATGAAGCGTGCCGTCCTGCCGCGCGTCGCCGCGGGCGAAGCGATTGCCGCCTTCGCGCTCAGCGAGCCGGAGGCGGGATCGGATGTGGCCGCGTTGGCCGCGACGGCGCACCGCGACGGCGGTGCCTATGTTCTGAATGGCGCCAAGACCTGGATATCCAATGCCGGGATCGCCGATTTCTACACCGTGTTCGTCCGAACCGGCGAAGCGCCCGGCGCCCGAGGATTGAGCGCCTTCCTGGTCGACGCGCAGACGCCCGGGTTCCGGGTCGACGAGACCTTCGACCTGATTGCGCCCCATCCCATCGGACGGCTGGTGTTCGAGGATTGCCGCATCCCGGCCGACCGCCTCATCGGTGTGTCGGGCGAAGGCTTCAAGGTGGCCATGGCCACGCTCGACGTGTTCCGCGCAAGCGTCGGCGCGGCCGCGTTGGGCTTTGCCCGTCGCGCCCTTGCCGACGCCGTGGCGCATTGCGATTCCCGCCAATTGTTCGGAGGGAAGCTCTCGGATCTCCAGATGACCCAGGGCCGCTTGGCCGATATGGCAGTCGATGTCGATGCCTCGGCCCTGCTGGTCTATCGCGCCGCCTGGGCGTACGACCGCGGCGGCGCGCGGGCCACGCGCGAGGCCTCGACCGCCAAGCTGTTCGCGACCGAAGCGGCGCAGCGGGTAATCGACGCTTCGCAACAGCTGCATGGGGGCCATGGGGTCGTTTCCGGCAATCCCCTGGAGCGGCTTTACCGCGAAATTCGCGCCATGCGCATCTATGAGGGCGCGACCGAGGTGCAGAAGCTGATCGTCGCGCGAGAACTTCTGCGGGCCCATCGGGAGAGCCGTTGAGAGGCGCTTTTTTCGTTACTTTATCTCGATATGATGTATCCTGCCTCGGGGTTTCTACAGGATTTAGTGCTGGTATCGGGGATGGCCCGCAGGACGGCAATGAATATCGCCCGCCGGATCGGGCCGTTGGTCATGGCGGCGACCCTATCCGCTTGTCTCGGCGGTGAGACCCTGCCGCCGACCCAGGTCGGCGATGGGCCGGTTCAGTTGAATCTCAGCCCGGTCACGGACATTCCCATCCCCCAGGGGGTCAGCTACGATTCCGAACGCTCGCTTATTCTGAGTGAAAAGGATCGCTGGACCGGACGGCTGGTCATGAGTTCCAGCCTGACGCCGGTTAAGAGCTTTGCCTTCTATAAAGAGCAGATGCCGGGCTTTCAGTGGACGCCGGTGATGAGCGTTCAGTCGCGCACCAGCGTGCTGACCTTCACCCGGGACAACCGGGCAGCGACGGTCCAGATCGAGGGAACGACTTTCGGCGGATCGGACATCGTGATCACCATCGCGCCGCGCAACGAGAATAGCGGTTTGGGCGGCGGGATGATGGGGGCCGCGCCGCTTGGGCAAGTCAGTTCGCAGCCGGCGCCGCCGCTGCGCGGCGGCATGTACCCCGCCGCTGGGCCCAACTCTGGCCGCTGATCGTGGCCGCGGCGCAGGGGCTGATCGGCCTCGTCGCAATTCTCTTTCTGTGTTGGGGACTGTCCGAAGCGCGGGCCGAAGTTCCGTTGCGCCGCTTCCTGCGGATTGCCGGGACCGGATTGCTGCTGCAATTCGTGTTGGCGCTGATCTTGTTGAAGATCCCCGTGGTTCAAATGGCTTTCTTGACCTTGAACCGGCTTGTCGAAGGGCTTGCGCAGGCGACCGAGGCGGGAACGAGCTTCGTGTTCGGCTATTTGGGCGGAGGTCCCCTGCCCTTTGAGAGCGCGCAGCCCGGCGCCAGCTTCATTCTCGCCTTTCGCGCATTGCCGGTCGTTCTCGTGATGAGCGCCCTGTCGGCCGTGTTGTTCCATTGGCGCATCCTGCCGCTCGTCGTGCGGGCGATCTCCTGGGTTCTACAACGGTCGATGGGCATTGGCGGTGCGCTGGGCCTGGGCGCTGCGGCCAATATCTTCGTCGGCATGGTTGAGGCCCCGCTGTTCATCCGCCCCTATCTGGCCCGGCTGAGCCGCGGGGAGCTTTTTGCGCTGATGACGGTGGGCATGGCCACCATCGCCGGCACGATGATGGTGCTCTATGCCGCGATCCTGGGGCCGGTGCTGCCCAATGCGCTGGGGCATATCCTGGTCGCTTCGGTCATGAGCGCACCGGCGGCGCTCACCGTCGCCATGCTGATGGTGCCCGAACCGGCCGGTGCGCATGGCGTCGAAGCGGATGTCGAACCCATCGTTCCCACGACCAGCGGAACCATGGATGCGATTACGCGCGGCACGCTGGACGGCGTCGGACTGCTGATCAACATCGTGGCGATGCTGTTGGTGCTGGTCGCTCTCGTCGCTCTCATCAATCAGGGGCTGGCGTTGCTGCCCGAGGTGGCGGGGGCGCCGCTGTCGATGCAGCGTGTGCTGGGGTGGTTGTTTGCGCCGCTGGCCTGGGCCATCGGCATCCCTGCGGGCGAAGCGATGACGGCGGGGGCGTTGCTCGGTACCAAGACGGTGTTGAACGAGTTCATCGCCTATCTGGCACTTGTCGGACCCGAGGGGGCGGCGTTGTCCGAGCGGAGCAAGATCATCCTGATTTACGCGCTCTGCGGCTTTGCCAATCTCGGCAGCCTTGGAATCATGATCGGCGGCATGAGCACGCTGGTCCCCGAACGCCGGGCAGAGATCGTCGGCCTGGGATTCAAGTCGATCCTCGCCGGTACCTTCGCGACCTGCATGACCGGAGCGGTGGTCGGCATTCTGAGCTGACCGCAAAGTGGTAATACCAGTTGTGGGCGGTGCCGTCCTCTCGCTATAGTCCGGGCACAACGGACTGCATATGCGTGAGACAGGGAGAACCGGCCATGGCCGACGTCACGATCAATCTGCCCCAGGGTGTGGAGATCTCCGGTGCAATCGAGCCCGGGTTCGAGACCGTTCTAACGCCCGAGGCTCTCGCCTTCATCGTCGGGCTCGAACGCAAGTTCCGCGCCCGCCGCGATGAGTTGCTGGAGCGTCGCAAGGGCGTGCAGGCCAAGATCGATGGCGGATGGCTGCCGGACTTCCTGCCTGAGACGCGGGGCATCCGGGAGGGCGATTGGACCGTGGCCCCCGTTCCAGCGGATCTTCAGGACCGTCGGGTCGAGATCACGGGCCCGGTGGACCGCAAGATGATCGTGAACGCGCTGAACTGCGGCGCCAACGTCTTCATGGCGGATTTCGAGGATGCCACGACCCCGACCTGGACCAATCAGGTACAGGGGCAGATCAACCTGCGGGATGCCATCCGGCGGCAGATCGACTTCACCGACCCGCAGTCGGGGCGCGAGTACAAGCTGAAGGACAAGACGGCGGTGCTGCTTGTACGGCCGCGCGGCTGGCACCTGCCGGAGAACCACATCCGCGTCGATGGCCAGCCGATGGTCGGCGCCTTCATGGATTTCGGTCTGTACTTCTTCCACAACGCAAAGGAACTGCTGAAGCGCGGCAGCGGTCCCTATTTCTACCTGCCGAAAATGGAGAGCCATCTGGAGGCGCGGCTGTGGAACGACGTGTTCGTGCATGCGCAGAAGACGCTCGGTGTGCCGCAGGGCTCGATCAAGGGCACGGTGCTGATCGAGACGATCCTCGCCACCTTCGAGGCGGATGAAATCCTCTATGAGCTGCGCGAGCATTCGGCCGGCCTGAATTGCGGCCGATGGGACTATATGTTCAGCGTCATCAAGAAGTTCCGGAACCGGCCGGAATTCGTGCTGCCCGACCGCGACCAGCTGACCATGACAGTCCCGTTCATGCGGTCCTATTGCCTCTACGTTATCGCCACCTGCCACCGTCGCAACGCCCATGCCATGGGCGGCATGGCGGCCCAGATTCCCATCCGCAACGACGAGAAGGCCAATGAGGAGGCGCTCGCCAAGGTGCGCGGAGACAAGGAACGCGAGGTGAAGGACGGCCATGACGGCACATGGGTGGCCCATCCGGGGCTGGTGCCGGTCGCCAAGACGGCCTTCGATGCGGGCATGAAGGAAGCCAACCAGATCGCGCGCAAGCGTCAGGACGTGCATGTGACCGCGAAGGATCTGCTGGCGATGCCGAAGGGCACGATCACCGAGAAGGGTGTGCGGCACAACCTGGATGTCGGCGTGCAGTATCTGGCGGCCTGGCTGGGCGGGAGCGGCTGCGTGCCGATCTACAACCTGATGGAGGATGCGGCAACGGCCGAAATATGCCGTGCCCAGGTATGGCAGTGGCTGCATCACGGCGCGAGCATCACCGACGGCCCGAAGATCGATGCGGCGCTGGTCGACCGCTATCTGGATGAGGCGCTGGAGAAGATCGAGGCGCAGGTCGGCGCCGAGCGTTTCGCGGCCGGGCACTACCGCGAGGCGGCAGAGATGTTCCGCGAGATGATCACGACCGGAGAGTTCAACGAGTTCCTGACCCTGCCCGCCTATGAGCGGATCACGGCAGCAGCATAAGGACCGGGGCCGACGGCGGGCGGATCAGCTCCGCTCGCCGTCTTTCTCGTACATCTTCTGCGTCCAGTGATCGGGATCGGGCGCCGCGTCGCGGGCGATGCGCTCGTAGAGCAACTGCCCTACCCGCGCCGGCACGAACTGGCGGACATCGCCGCCGAACCGTGCGATCTCCTTGACCAGTTTCGAGGCGATGAACTGGTTTCGATCCGAGGCCATGAGAAAAACGGTCTCGACGCTGGGATTCATCCTCGCGTTCATCGACGCCATCTGGAATTCGTACTCGAAATCCGAGACCGCGCGCAGACCGCGGATGACCTGAGTGGCGCCGTTGCGTACGGCGAAGTCCATCAACAGGCCTTTGAACCCCCGGACCTCGATGGAGGCTTTCGCGGCGGGCGGCAGGTTGGAGACTTCGGCGCGCACCATGTCGATGCGTTCCTCCAACGCGAACATCGGCCCCTTTGCCTCGTTCTCGGCAACGCCGACGATGAGGCGGTCCACCATGTGCGTGGCGGCGCGGGTGATGATGTCGAGATGGCCGTTGGTGATGGGATCGAAGGTTCCGGGATAAAGCCCGACGCGTTCGCTGCTCATGACTCGTCCTCTAATTCGCCCCCCGCCGCCGAGCCCGGCGCGTCGTTATCGTCGGCGTCATTGTCTTCGGCGCCGTTGCCATTCTCGTCTTCGACCTCGCGCATGCTGGCGACGGAGACGACCCGTTCGCCCTCTTCCACGCGCAGCACCCGAACGCCCTGGGTGCGCCGGCCGAGGATGCTGACCTCGCTGACGTCGCTGCGGATCAGCTTGC
>JBFWNZ010000254.1:0-5898 GCA_050250795.1 Alphaproteobacteria bacterium
ACATCGGCTTCGGCATAGTCGCGATAGCCGTTCTCTGCCCGCGTTGCCGGCCGGACCAGCCCGATTTCCTCATAGTACCGGATCGTCTTGGCCGGCAGGCCGGATCGTGCCGCCGCTTGGCCGATATTCATGGCGTCCCCTCCTCGCAGGAAGCGTCATCCAGGAAGATGGGGTTTCCAGTAACTGGAAGGTCAAGAGGTCTGTGTCGCCGATGCGGGCCGCGCTATTGTCCGGACAACGATAAAATTCTTTCGGGGGAAAGATCCATGCAGCGCCTGACGCGCGATCGCCACACCTTCGTTCTCGATCCCAAGGCAAAGCCGATCATGACGGTGACCTCGGGCGAGGAGTTCGTCGTCGAGACCTGGGACGCCTATATGGGCCGTTGGGCGCCCGAGGACGAGCCGACGCATCTCGGCCCGGCGGCGGGCCCCATCGCCGTCGAGGGCGCGATGCCCGGCGACGTGCTGCGCGTCGACCTGCTGGACATCAAGCCGGTGCAGGTGAAGCCCGAGGGCATGGCCGTCCACGACGTGACCAAGGGGCGCGGCTTCCTGGGCAGCGAGTTCACCCGCCATGTGCCGACCGTCATGCAGATGCAGGACGGGGAACTGATCTTTCCGGGCGGCATTCGCCTGCCGGTCACGCCATCGCTGGGGTATGTCGCCACCACCTTCACCGAGTTCCGCGAGACCAATACCGACAGCGGCCCGAACGGCGGCGACATCGACATCAAGGAATTGACCGCCGGCAGTTCGATCTGGCTGCCGGTGTTCCAGCCGGGCGGGCTGCTCTGCGTCGGCGACTGCCACGCCACGCTGGGCGACGGCTGCGTCGGCGGGACGGCGGCGGAATGCGCGTCGGAATCGCGGCTGCGCGTGACCCTGGAGAAGGGCATGACGCTGGACCGGCCGCGTGCGCTGACGCCCGAGTTCTTCATCACCATCTGCTACGGCCAGGATCTGGGCGAGGCGATGCGCCAGGCCGTGCGCGATATGGTGAAGTTCCTGGTCGAGGAGAAGGGCATGGAGCCCTACACGGCCTATACGCTGCTCAGCCTGGGGGCCGACATCCGCATCAGCCGCGCTTTCCGCCCGGTGAGCCCGGTCAAGCTGCTATTGCGGCGCAGCGTGCTGGACCAGATCGAAACGGCAAGGGCGTAGGAGCGACGACGATGACCGAAGGACTGCGTCCCAAGCGCATCTACATGGCGATTCGCAGGCCCGGCCTGACGCGCGAGCAATTCGCGCCGCGCTGGCGGCAGCATGGCACGCTCGCGATGAGCCTGCCGCGCTGGACGAATGTCGCGCGTTACGGGCATTGCGACGTCGTGCCATGCGACGATCCGGCGGTCGGTGCATCCGATGAATATGACGGCATCGGCCTGATCTGGTTCCGCAGCCCCGAGACCCGGCGCGGCCATTTCGCCGATGCGGGGGCCAGGACGATGGGACGCGACGAGGAGGAAGTATTCGGTGTCGCGATCAAGAATGCCGATCTGTTCGCCGCCGAACGCCTGCTGCGCGACGGGCCGTCCGGCGGGGTCAAGAAGGTCAGCTTCCTGACCCGCAAGGCCGGCATGAGCCGCGAGGATTTTCTGCGGCACTGGCGCGACGATCACGCGCCGCTGCTGCTGGAGACGCCGGGATTGCGCGAGCCGATCCTGCGCTATGCCCAGAACGATCCCCTGCCGCCGGACAGGCCGGGCGAAACGCGCTGGCCGCTCGACTATGACGGTGTGGAGGAGGTCTGGTACGCGGACCTTGCGGCGCTGCGGGCGGCGCATGCGCATCCGGCTTTCCGGGCCGTGCGGGAGGATCGCGCCCGCTTCGTCGGCGATGCCCTCGTCATGCTGACGAACGAGTTGATCCTGCACGACGTCGATGCAGGGATCGACGGCACTCAATCGGCGAGCAGGTAGCCGATGACGTGGATGACTGCGACCAGCAGCATGGCACGCAGGCCCAGGATGGCGAAGCGGGCGTTCAGTTCCGGAATGCAGGGGGCGAGGACCGCGAAGTCCGGGTCGCGGGGATCGACCCATATCGCCTCGATCCCGGGCGGCATGGCCGTCGCCTCGATGCGGTCGCGCGGTTTGTCGAGAGGTGTGATCTGCCGAAGGAACCGCTCGTCGCCGCCGGCGCGATAGGCGATGAAGCCGCCGGTCGCCGCTGCCGGGACGGTCACCAGCCGGCGTACCCGACGGCGCAGCCGGAACAGCCGCACCCACTGCCAGGCGAGCCACAGGATCGTGCCGCCGCCCGCCAGCAGCACGCCCAGGACGATGAAGCCGCGCGCCGCGTCGCTCACGCCTTCCAGTCGCAGACGATGGTCTCGCTGTTCGGCGAGGAGGCCGGTGCCAGCATGATGGTCGGTGCCGTCGTGCTCGCGCCCTGGGCCGGCGAGCCGGGGCGGATATAGCGGCCGACATAAAGGTCGCCGAACAGCTTGGCGCCGAAGGTGACGCGGCCGGAGGCGGCATCGACGCTGTAACTGCCCCGTTGGTTGTTGGAATCGTTGAAGGTGCCGTTGTTCAGCAACTGGAAGCCGCCCAGCACGATGTCGCCATATGAGCGGCAGGCGTACAGGCCGAGCGGCGGCGTGGCCGGTCCCCGGTCGCGGACATCGGCGACCGCGGCGCCGTGCAGCGGCGGGTCGATCACCGCACAGGGCTTGAGCTGGACGGAATTGAAAGTGTCGAGCGCGTCGAATATCTGGCCGCGCACGACGACGCGTGAGCCGATCCGCATCGTGGCAAAGGTGTCGTAGGTCCTGGTGTCGCGCCGCGGGAAATAGCAGGAGATGGTAAAGCGCGGCCCGAAACGGGACTCGGGGAGGATGTATTCGAAATACACCTCCTCGCCGTAGGTCGTGTCGACAAGCCGCTGGAAGCGGCCCTGGATTTCGAGGGTCTTGCCGCGGTATTTCGCGAACAGCCCCGCGCGCTGCAGCTTGGCCGCCTCTTGCGAGAAGGCCATGGCGTCCATCGCGCCGCCTGCGGCCGCGGCTTGCGGCTGCCGAGCGGCCGGCGGCATCGGTCCGATGGGCGCCGGCGTTGCGACGGCCCCTGCAGCAGCAGGGGCGGCCGCCGCCTGGCCCGCACGGATGCGCGCCAGCGGCGCGAAGCGGCCGTTCGGAAACGCGTTCAGATAGGCCTGGTATTCCGCCGGTTCCTTCGAGTTCTGGATCGCCTGCCAGAAGGCCAGGTCGGCCGGATCCACGGCCTGGGCATGCGCAATGCCGGTCATGGCGAAAATGGCAAGCGCAGCCCACAATCCCGCGCGCATCACTGCACCCGGAACGCGACGGTTCCGGCCAAGGCATCGGCGCCGGTCAGGAGCGTGGTGTAGTAGCGGATCCAGTAATCGCCGACCGGCAACGGCCGGTATTCCAGCGTGGCCGTGTCGAGGTACTGGTTCGGTCCCGACGGGTCGGGATCATGATTGTAGTAGTCGAAATTATACCGCCCGACCGCATCCGGGGAGTTGTCGCGCCAGCCCTTCATCTTGGTCCCGGCCCGGACGATGATCACGCTCATCTTCACCTTGGGCGGAACATTGGCCACCTTCACGACCGGGTTCTCCCCGAGATTGATCACGGCTTGTTCCATCGTGAACTGGAAGCGTGCGGCGTTGGGATGGGGCCGTTCGGTGTCCTGGGGAATGGAGGGGCCAGCCGCCATGCCCGGCATCGCTCCCGCGGGCATCCCCGGCATCGGGCCGGCAGGCATGGCCGGTATCCCCGCCGGAGCGGCCGGCGCCGCATTCGCCGGCAGTCCCCGGCCTTGCGCCCGCAGTTGTGCCAGTCCCGCGAACCGGCCGTTCGGGAAGGATTGCAGGTAGGCTTGGTACTCGGCCGGGTTCGTGGAGTTCTGGATTGCCTGCCAGAAGGCGAGGTCGGCGGGATCGGTCTGCTGGGCGGAAGCGGGAAGCGCGGCCAGCACGATGCCAAGCACAAGGGCGAGACGGACGATACGCACGTCGGTGAGCCTTTCTATTCGGGAGCGGAAGGGTGCGTCACTGCACGCGGAACGCGACCGTGCCGGCCATGGCATCGGCGCCGGTCAGATGCGTGGTGTAGTAGCGGATCCAGTAATCGCCGACCGGCAGGGGCTGGTATTCCAGCGTCGCGGTGTCGAGATACTTGTTCGGCCCTGAGGGATCGGGATCGTGGTTGTAATAGTCGAAATTGTAGCGGCCGACGACGTCGGGGGAATCCGCGCGCCAGCCTTTCATCTTGGTGCCGGCGCGGACGATGACGACGCTCATCCCCACCTTCGGCGGGACGTTGGCGACATTCACCACCGGCTTCTCGCCGATGTTGATGACCTCCTGCTCCATCGTGAACTGGAAGCGTGCGGCATTCGGGTGCGGCCGCTCGGTATCCTGCGGGAGTGCAGCCCCGCCCGCCATACCCGGCATGGCGCCGGGCATCGGACCGGCCGGCATTCCGGGCATCGGGCCGCCGGGCATAGCGCCGGGCATCGCCCCCGACATCGGTCCCCCCGGCATGGCGCCGGGCATCGGTCCCGCGGGCATCCCCGGCATGGGTCCCGCAGGCATCCCCGGCATCTGACCGTTCGGCATCGCCGGCATCGCGGCCTGTCCCGCAGGGGCGCCGCCGTTCACCGGCAACCCGCGTCCTTGCGCGCGTAGCTGGGCAAGTCCTGCGAATCGGCCGTTCGGAAAAGCCTGGAGATACGCCTGATACTCGGCCGGTTCGTTCGAATTCTGGATCGATTGCCAGAAGGTTAGGTCGGCTGGGTCGGTCTGCTGGGCGGCGACGGGGAGCGCCAGCAGCGCGGCAGCGAGCCCGGCAGCAAGAAGATCGGCACGCATCATGAAGGGGCCTTTCCCTGAAAGACGACACGAAGAGCGCGGCAAGAAGAACGGACGATCGAGAAACGTATCAGGCCCGTGATTCCGTTGCGGAATTGCATCGATCTCGGGTCGTGCGACACGCAAATCTTGGTGGGTAAGCCGCGGCCGGAGTCAATCCGGTATGCACCGAATGTCGCAGGCCGGAACCGGATGGGTGCTGCGGCGTTTCATCAGCACGACTGCGCGAAAGAGGTAGTCACGGTGCCCGATGGCAACGGCTGCGGGCACCCAGAGAAGGAGATTGATGTCATGAAGAACTGGAAGATGCCGATTCTTGCGGGTGCCAGCGTTCTCGCGCTTGGCCTCGGCTTCGCGACCGGCGCTGCCCAGGCAGCCGACGGCCGGGTGAACAGTGCGGCGTCGGCCGGTGCGAATGCCGGAGTGGGCGCCAATACGAGCGGCGTGACCGGTGCCGTGAAAGACACGCTTGGCGGTGTCCGCTCGACGACGGAATCGACGCTGGATTCGGCGCGCGATACCGCGAACGATGCGCGCGGCGGCGTGTCCGCCGGATTGTCCTCCGACACCTCGGCCGGCGTGTCCGGCAGCGGGTCGAGCGACAGCAGCGGCGGTAGCGCCGGCGCCGGCGCGGGGGTCGGAACCAGCACGGGTGTCGGCGTCGGGACCGGTGCCGGCAGCGCGGGCGCGGGACTGGGCGTCGGGATCGACAGCCGGACCGGCGTCGGGGTCGGCGCGTCCCGGTAAAGCGGTCTCCGCTTGACGAAGGGCCCCTTCCGGCTTGCCGGAAGGGGTTTTTCGCGTTGCCGACAAAGGTCGCTGCACGCGGCGGGGGCAGGTGCTAGGGTCGGCGGTCCGCGAATACTCTGGCGTTCAACCGATGCCCGCCGCCGCACCGCACATCGCAGCCGATCCGGCGAACCGCATTCCGCAGGCAGGTCCTCTGGCCAGCATTCTGTGCGGTTGCGTTCTGGGGATATCCACGCTCATGGTGCTGATGGGCATCGCCGCCATGGCGTTTCCGGGACCCCTGGCGGGGTATATCGGTTTCGGAATCGGC
>JBFWNZ010000255.1:0-5893 GCA_050250795.1 Alphaproteobacteria bacterium
CAATCGCTCGGCCTCGTGCTGCACGAACTGGCCACAAACGCCGCGAAATACGGTGCGCTGTCCGTCCCCGAGGGGCATCTGCACGTCGCCTGGACCATCCGGCAGGGCGCGCCCCCCACCCTCGCGCTGGACTGGCGGGAAACCGACGGTCCCCCGGCATCGGTTCCGGAGCACCAGGGATTCGGCCTGCGCCTGATCGAGCGCAGTCTGGACTACGACCTGGGCGGCAAGGCCCAACTGACCTTCGAGGCCCAAGGGCTCCACGCACAACTGACCCTGCCGCTGGATCCCGCGATCGCACGCAGCGGCTTTGCGCCCCCACCCGCCGCGGTCGCATCGCCTCCCCCCGGCACGGGGCTGGCGGACCGGGACCTGGCCGGTCTCGGCGTTCTCGTGGTCGAGGACGAGGCCCTGGTCGCCCTCGATGTCGCAGCCGCCCTGCGCGGCGCCGGCTGCGCCGTGGTCGGGCCTGTCGGGCGCCTCGAAGCCGCCCTCAAGCTCGCCGGCGAAGAAGCGCTCGACGCTGCCGTGCTGGACGTGAACCTTGGGGGACCGATGGTCTTTCCGGTCGCAGAAGCCCTGCGTGCGCGGGGAATCCCGTTCGTCTTCCTGACCGGCTACGAGGAAGGGTTCCTGCCGCCGGCCCTGCGCGGCGAGCGGCGGGTCGCCAAGCCGCTCCGCCCGACCGAGTTGCTCTCCGCCCTTGCCCAGGCCGTCGCCGCCACGGAACGCGCCAAGGCGTCCTGAACCGCAAGCGCATCGGAGGCGCACGGCGGGGCGTCGCAGGCCCTGCCGAAGGGCCGCTTGCCAACCCAACCGGCACGGCTAGAGTGGTGGAGACTCATGCCCGACGATCGCGACGCCATCGCCCTGCGGATCGAGGAACGGATCGCCGATATTCCGGCGGCCGAATGGGATTCCTGTGCCGCGCAGGATGCGGCCGATGCCAATCCCTTCGTGTCGCACGCCTTCCTGTCGGCGCTGGAAGAGAGCGGCTCGGTCGGCCGCGAGGCGGGATGGCTGCCGCATCACCTGGCGCTGGACGGGCCGGACGGGAAACTGGCGGCCGCGGTGCCGCTCTACATCAAGAGCCACAGCCAGGGCGAATACGTGTTCGACTGGGGCTGGGCCGACGCCTATGAGCGGGCCGGCGGCCGCTATTATCCGAAGCTTCAGGCGGCCGTGCCGTTCACGCCGGTCACGGGGCCGCGCCTGCTCGTCCGGCCGGGGCCGGAGCGCGACCGGCTGCGCGCAGCGCTGGCGGCCGGGCTGGTCGAGGCCGTGAAGCGGTATGAGGTGTCCTCGGCGCATGTCACCTTCGCCCGCGAGGACGAGGCGCGGTTCCTGGCCGAGCGCGGCTTCCTGCTGCGCATCGACCACCAGTATCACTGGCACAATCGCGGCTATACCAGCTTCGACGACTTTCTGGGCGCGCTGAGCAGCCGCAAGCGCAAGATGATCCGCAAGGAGCGCGAGCAGGTGACGGCGGCGGGCGTCAGCTTCCGCGTTCTGGACGGCCGCGAGGCCGGACCGCGGGAGTGGGACGCCTTCTTCCGCTTCTATGTCGACACCTATGACCGGAAATGGGGCTATCCCTACCTGACCCGCGAATTCTTCGAGATCGCGGCGGCCACGATGCCGGACCGTATCGCGCTGGTGCTCGCCTATGCCGAGGGCCGGCCCATCGCCGGCGCCATCAACTATGTCGGCGGGGACGGGCTGTTCGGGCGCAATTGGGGCGCGGTGGCGCAGTACAAGTTCCTGCATTTCGAGACCTGCTACTATCAGGCCATCGACTATGCGATCCGGCGCGGGCTGCGGCGCGTGGAGGCGGGCACGCGCGGCCCGCACAAGATTCAGCGCGGCTATGAGCCGGTGCCGACCTTCAGCGCCCATTGGATCGCCGATCCGGGATTCCGCGACGCCGTCGCGCGTTTCCTGGAACGCGAACGCGCCGCCGAGGACCATGAACGCCGGCAGCTTGCCGATTTCCTTCCCTACCGGCAGGAGAATGGCTGACTCGGCCTTGCCCGCGCCGCGCGGGCACGGTAGTTGGAGGGGCGCTTTCGCGGGGGAAGCCGGACGCAGATGCAGAATGGCGGGAGTGCCCTCGTGACCACACGCACGGTGCTGATCCTGGACGACGACACGGCGACGGGCGATCTCGACCGCCAGCTCGACCAGTTCGGTTACGCGGTCCGGCGCGTGGCGACGCCCGAGGCCATGACGTCCGCCAATGGCGATGCGGCCGCCGTACTGGTTCGGATCGCCGGAACGGGTCCCGCGGCCACGGCCGCCATCGCGGCCATGGCGGCACCGGATGCCCCCGGACCGCAGGTTCCGCCGTTGATCGTGCTGTGCGACGACTTCGACCTGGCGCCGCGGCTTGCCGCGGTGCGGGCGGGGGCCGCCGCCTATCTCGGCCGGGATGCCGATGCGCTGGCACTGGTCGACACACTGGAACGGCTCTGCGGCAGCGCCGAGGAAGAACCCTTCCGGGTCATGGTCGTGGACGACGACCCGCGCATCTCGCGCTATTACCGCGCCGTCCTGGAAACTGCCGGCATCGAGGCGCTGACCGTCACCGAGCCGATGCAAGCCCTGCGCGCGCTGTCCGAGTTCCGGCCGGAACTCGTGCTGATGGACCTGTACATGCCGGACTGTGCCGGCCGCGAACTGGCCGCCGCGATCCGGCAGGAGCCGGCCTTCGATTCCATCCCCATCGTCTTTCTTTCGGCCGAGGACGATCCGGTCAAGCAGCTTGCCGTGATGACCATCGGCGGCGACGACTTCCTGACCAAGCCGATCCAGCCGGACCACCTGATCTCGGCGATCCAGACCCGCGCGCGCCGGTTCCGCGCCCTGCGCTCGACGATGCAGCGCGACAGCCTGACAGGGCTGTTGAACCACACGGCGACGAAGGAGCAGCTCGGCATCGAACTGTCGCGGGCGCGCCGCTCGCATGGCCCGCTGTCCTTCGCGCTCATCGATCTCGATCATTTCAAGGCGGTCAACGACACCTATGGCCACCCCGCCGGCGACCGGGTGATCAAGACGCTGGCCAGCCTGCTGAAGCGGCGGCTGCGGCTGACCGATAGCGTCGGCCGCTATGGCGGCGAGGAGTTTGCGGTGGTCCTGGTCGGCACCGACGGCGCCAATGCCCTATCGGTGATGGACGGCGTGCGCGAGGCCTTTGCCGATATCCGGCAGCAGCACGAGTCGGGCAGCTTCGCCGTCAGCTTCAGCTGCGGCCTCGCCACATTTCCGGCGCAGGACAGCGCCACGGCGATCACGGATGCCGCGGACAAGGCGCTCTATCGGGCCAAGAAAGACGGCCGGAACCGGATCGTGCTCGCAGGGTGACGGCGATCACTTACGCATGATGCGGAGGACTGCACTATCGGGCTGTGAGTGTCGCATCCCGAGGCCGTGCCATGATCGAGACCCGTCGCACCCCTGCTTCGCCCCGTCAGCGCCGCCGCGCGCAGTCGCTGGACGGAATCAGCATGACCCTCGCCTACTGCCTGTTCATGGGCATGTCGATGGCCACGGTGGGCGGCATCGCGGTCCTGTCGCTGGCGCTGTAACGCCCGGCGGTCAGCCGGCGAGTTCCGGCACCTTCGGCTTCGCCTGTCCGGCCGACCCGTCGGCCGGCCGATAGCGGAACACCAGAGTCCCGTCCTCCAGATCGACCACCGCCGTCCCGCCCTTCGACAGCTTGCCGAACAGCAGTTCCTCGGCCAGCGGCTGCTTCACATGCTGCTGGATGACGCGGGCGAGCGGCCGGGCGCCGAAACTGCGGTCGTAGCCCTTGTCGGCAAGCCAGTCGCGCGCGGCGGCCGTCAGCTCGATGGTCACGTTCCGGTCGGCCAGCTGCTCTTCCAGCTGCATGACGAACTTGTCGACGACCTTGTGGATCACCTCGGGCGACAGGTTCGAGAAGGCGATGACCGCATCCAGGCGGTTCCGGAATTCCGGTGTGAACAGACGGTTGATCGCTTCCTGATCCTCGCCGGACCGCTCCTCGCGGCCGAAGCCCATGACCGGCTTGGCAAGGTCGGCCGCGCCAGCGTTGGTGGTCATGATCAGGATGACGTTGCGGAAATCGACCGTCTTGCCGTTGTGGTCGGTCAGGCGTCCGTAATCCATGACCTGCAGCAGGACGTTGAACACGTCCGGATGCGCCTTCTCGATCTCGTCCAGCAGCAGCACGCAATGCGGATGCTGGTCGACAGCGTCGGTCATCATGCCGCCCTGGTCGAAGCCGACATAGCCCGGCGGCGCACCGATCAGGCGCGAGATGCTGTGCCGCTCCATGTATTCGGACATGTCGAAGCGCACCATCTCGATCCCCAGCGTGCGGGCAAGCTGGCGCGCGACCTCGGTCTTGCCAACGCCGGTCGGGCCGGAGAACAGATAGCAGCCGATGGGCTTCTCCGGCTCGCGCAACCCGGCGCGCGACAGCTTGATCGCGCTGGACAGCGCCGCGATGGCGGAATCCTGGCCGAACACCGCCATCTTCAGGTCCCGCTCCAGCGTCTTGAGCGCGGCCTTGTCGTCCTTGGAGACCTGCTTGGGTGGGATGCGCGCGATCTTGGCGATCACCCGCTCGACGTCGCGCACGCTGATCGTCTTCTTGCGCCGGGCTTCCGGCACCAGCATCTGCGAGGCCCCGACCTCGTCGATCACGTCGATGGCCTTGTCCGGCAACTTGCGGTCGTTGATGTAGCGCGAGGACAATTCGACCGCCGTGCGGATCGCGTCGGCCGTGTAGCGCACCTTGTGGTGCTTCTCGTAATAGGGCTTGAGGCCGTTCAGAATCTTGACCGTGTCCTCGACCGAGGGCTCGTTCACGTCGATCTTCTGGAACCGGCGCACCAGCGCCCGGTCCTTCTCGAAGTGATTCCGGTATTCCTTATAGGTCGTGGAGCCCATGCAGCGCAGCGAGCCGCTCTGCAAGGCGGGCTTCAGCAGATTGGATGCATCCATCGCGCCGCCGCTGGTGGCGCCCGCACCGATCACCGTGTGAATCTCGTCGATGAACAGAATCGCGCCCGGCGTCTCCTCAAGCTCCTTGATGACCGCCTTCAGCCGCTCCTCGAAATCGCCGCGATAGCGGGTGCCGGCCAGCAGGGCGCCCATGTCGAGCGAGAAGATGGTGGCGTCCGCCAGCACCTCGGGCACGTCGCCCTCGACGATGCGCTTGGCAAGGCCCTCGGCGATGGCGGTCTTGCCCACGCCGGGATCGCCGACATAGAGCGGGTTGTTCTTGGTCCGCCGGCACAGAATCTGAATCGTGCGGTCGATCTCGTCCCCGCGGCCGATCAGCGGATCGATGCGGCCGTCCTTCGCCTTGCGGTTCAGATCGACGCAATAGGCGTCGAGCGCCTCATGCCCCTTCTTGTTGACCTTCTCCTCGGCCGTATCCTCATCCGCGCCGCTCACCGTCTGCGCCTCGCTGAAGCCGGGAACCTTGGCCACGCCGTGGCTGATATAGTTCACGGCGTCGAAGCGCGTCATGTCCTGCTCCTGCAGGTAGTACACGGCATGGCTCTCGCGCTCGGAGAACATCGCCACCAGCACGTTCGCGCCGGTCACTTCCTCGCGCCCCGAGGACTGAACATGGATCGCCGCGCGCTGGAGAACCCGCTGGAAGCCCGCCGTGGGCTTCGGATCCTCGATGGATTCCGTCAGCAGAAGTTCCAGTTCGTTATCCAGATAGTCGGTGACGTCGCGGCGCAGCCGGTCGATATCGACCCCGCAGGCACGCAGTACCGCGACCGCATCCTGGTCCTCGGTCAGGGCCAGCAGCAGGTGCTCCAGGGTCGCGTATTCATGCCGCCGCTCCGAGGCATAGGCCAGGGCGCGGTGGAGGGATTGTTCGAGATTCCGG
>JBFWNZ010000256.1:0-5861 GCA_050250795.1 Alphaproteobacteria bacterium
CGCCGCGCAGTCCTGCGCGGTGCTGAAGGATCTCGGCCTCGACCCGGACAAGGTGAACGTCAACGGCGGCGCCATCGCGCTGGGCCATCCCATCGGCGCCTCGGGCACCCGGGTGCTGATCACGCTGCTGTATGAGATGCAGCGCCGCGACGCCAAGAAGGGTCTCGCCACGCTGTGCATCGGCGGCGGCATGGGCATCGCCATGTGCGTCGAGCGCGGCTAGCCACCGAAAATTCCGCAGGTGCGGGCGGGCCGTCTCCGGCATACCGGGGACGGCCCGCGGCGTTTCGGGTTCGGTTGTGCCCGACTTGTCGCCGTGGTTTCATGATCTGTCGTTAACCACTGCCGCAAATGAAGCGGCGGACAGCGGAGGAGACCGGGATGGCACGCGTGGCGATCGTGACGGGCGGAACGCGCGGGATCGGCGAGGCGATTTCCATTGCGCTGAAAGACGCCGGCTATTCGGTCGCCGCAAACTATGCCGGCAACGAGGCCGCCGCCGCGGAGTTCCGCGAACGCACCGGCATCGCCGTCTACAAATTCGATGTCGGCGATTTCGCCGCCTGCGGTGCGGCGGTCAAGCAGGTGGAGGCCGATCTCGGCCCCTGCGACGTGCTGGTCAACAATGCCGGCATCACCCGCGACGCCACGCTGCACCGCATGACCGAGGCGCAGTGGACCGACGTCATCCGCACCGATCTCGACAGCGTGTTCAACATGACCCGCCATGTCTATCCGGGCATGCGCGACCGCGGCTTCGGCCGGGTCATCAACATCTCGTCGATCAACGGCCAGAAGGGCCAGCTCGGCCAGTGCAACTACGCCGCCGCCAAGGCCGGCATGTTCGGCTTCACCCGCGCGCTCGCGCTGGAGGGCGCACGCCGCGGCGTCACCGCCAACGCCATCGCGCCGGGCTATATCGCGACCGAGATGGTGCGCGCCGTGCCCAAGGATGTGCTGGACAGCCAGATCCTGCCGCATATCCCGGTCGGCCGGCTGGGCGAGCCGGAGGAGGTGGCACGCTGCGTCGTCTTCCTCGCGGCCGACGATGCCAGCTTCATCACCGGCTCTGTGCTGACTGCCAATGGCGGCCAGTACATCGCGTCGTAACGGAAAAGGGGCGCGGCCCCACCCCTTCGCTCGGTGTCATTCCCGCGCAGGTGGGAATCCGGGGCCAGTGGCACGTCTGCCGTTCGCGGGCACCGGGGCGACCGGGCGGGAATGTGCCGTTCGCCCTGGATTCCGGGTTCCGCTTCGCGGCCCCGGAATGACGAAAGAGAGGGGCGTGGCCCCGATTGATGTAAGGCCCCCGCCCCCTCAGTACCGGACCGGCCGGCCGCGCACCGGGTATTGCGGGTCGGTGAAGCCGGGGGTGGAGGGGTGGCCAGCGGCGACCAGGGTGTCGAGCAGCGCCTCGTCGTCCGGCCCGTAGGGATAGGACATGCCGTCCAGATAGCCCTGCCAGTGCTCGACCGTTCGCGGGCCGCCCAGGACGCCCGAGCAGATCGGATTCGCCAGCACCCATTTCATCGCGAAACCGATGGCGTTGCCGCCCTTGGCGGCGGCATGCGCCTGGATCTTCGCCGCCGCCTGCATCGATTCCTCGCGGAACTCGGTCTGCATGATGCGCCGGTCGTTGCGCGCCGCGCGGCTGCCCTCGGGCGCCGATGCGCCGGGCAGGTACTTGCCGGTCAGCACGCCGCGGGCCAGCGGCGAATAGGGCACGACGCCGATGCCGTAATACTCGCAGGCCGGCAGCAGGTCGTTCTCGGGCATCCGGTTCATCGCGTTGTAGTAGGGCTGGGCGATCATCGGCCGCGGCGCGCCGTAATGGTCGGCCAGCCGCACCAACTCGCCGATCTGCCAGGCGCGATGGTTCGAGATGCCCCAGTAATGCACCTTCCCCGACGCGATGATGTCGGCCATGGCATCGACCGTCTCCTCCAGCGGCGTGTCCCAGTCGACATGGTGCAGGTACCAGACGTCGATATAGTCGGTCTGCAGCCGCTTCAGGCTGCGCTCCAGGCTGCGCATCATCCAGCGCCGCGACAGGCCGATGACCGGGTCCTTGGGGCCGGAGCTGCTGTTGACCTTGGTGCCGATCACCCATTTCTCGCGCTCGCCCTTGAGCAGCTCGCCGACCATGATCTCCGACTTGCCGCCGGCATAGCCCTCGGCGGTGTCGATGAAGTTCACGCCGGCCTCGCGGGCCATCGCGGTGATCTTCTCTGCCGTGGGCTTGTCCGTCTGGTCGCCGAACATCATCGTGCCGAGGCACAGTTCCGAGACGAGAAGACCGCTCTTGCCGACGCGCCGATATTCCATTGTTCTGTACCTCCCTGGCCGCTGTGCGGCGCCCACTCTAGTCCCTGAACCGGGCTTGGCAAGCGGCGCGGCGCCGGGCACTACCCCTTTATGGCGTTGGCGGAATCGGACGATCCCATGACCATGCAGCGCGAATATCCCGACCGGCCCTTCGTCGGCGTCGGCGTGGTGCTTTGGCGGGGCCCGGAGCTGCTGCTGATCCGGCGCGGCCGGGCGCCGCGGCTGGGGGCGTGGAGCCTGCCCGGCGGCCGGCAGAAGCTGGGCGAGACGGTGCGCGAGACCGCAATGCGCGAGGCGATGGAGGAGACCGGGCTGACGGTGCGGGTGACCGACCTGATCGATGTCGTGGATTCGCTGACCCACGATGCCGAGGGGCGGGTGCAGTACCACTACACGCTGGTCGACTTCACTGCCGAATGGGTGGCGGGCGAGGCGGTGGCCGGAACCGACGCGGCCGATCTCTGCTGGACGTCGCCGGAGGCGCTGGACCGTTTCGCATTATGGGACGAGACGCTGCGCATCATCCGCCTGTCGGCTGCCCAGCGGGCCGCTGCGCCGCGATGACGGCGACGGCCCGCGCCACCCTGATCGGCGGCATCGCGGTCCTGCTCTGGGGCGCGCTGGCGCTGTTCACCACGCTGACCGGGCGGGTGCCGCCCTTTCAGCTCGTCGCCATGGCCTTTGCCGTCGCCTTTCTGCTGGCGGCGGTGAAATGGGCGGTCCGGTGCGACCGGCCGACGCTGTTTCTGGCCCAGCCGATGCCAGTCTGGCTGCTGGGGGTGGGCGGGCTGGTCGGCTATCACTTCTTCTACTTCATGGCCCTCCGCAACGCGCCGCCGGTCGATGCCAGCCTCATCGCCTATCTGTGGCCGCTGCTGATCGTGTTGTTCTCGGCCCTGCTGCCGGGCGAGCGGCTGCGCTGGTGGCATCTGGCGGGCGCCGTTCTGGGGCTCGCGGGCACGGCCCTGCTCGTCACCGATGGCGGGCGGGTGGCGTTCCGCGGCGAATACGCGCTGGGCTACGCCGCCGCTTTCGCCTGCGCGCTCACCTGGTCCGTCTATTCGGTCCTGAGCCGCCGCTTCGGCAGCGTGCCGACCGATACGGTGGGCTGGTTCTGCCTCGCCTCGGCGGCGCTGGGTGCCGTCTGCCATCTCGCCTTCGAGGCCACGGTCTGGCCGCAGGGCGCGGCGGAATGGCTGGCGGTGCTGGCGCTGGGCCTGGGGCCGGTGGGTGCGGCCTTCTTCGCCTGGGACCACGGGGTCAAGCGCGGCGACATCCGCGCGCTCGGCGCCTTCGCCTATGCCGCGCCGCTGATCTCGACCCTGCTGCTGCTCGCCTTCGGACAGGCACGGTGGGGCTGGACCGTGGGGGCGGCCTGTCTCGCCATCGTCGGCGGTGCGGTACTGGCGTCGCGCGACCTGTTGCGGCGGGGTTAGGCATGTCGTGCCTGCTGATCTTCGACTGCGACGGGGTGCTGGTGGACAGCGAAACCCTGTCCAGCCAAGTGCTGGCGGGCTTTCTTACCGAGCTCGGCTATCCGCTCTCCGCCGCCGAGAGCGTTGCCCGCTTCACCGGCATGAGCATCGCGGGCGTGCGGACCACGATCATGGCCGAGGGGTATGACCTGCCGGCGGATTTCGTCGATGAGGTGCATCGCCGGGCCGATATCGTGTTCGACCGCGACCTCAAGCCGGTTGTGGGGATCGCGGAAGTGTTGGCGCGGCTGGCCGGTCCGCGCTGCGTTGCCTCCAGCGGCAGCCCGGCGCGCATCTCACGTTCGCTGCGGACGACCGGGCTCGACCGCTTTTTCGCAACCGATGCACTGTTCAGCGCCGCCATGGTCGCGCGCGGAAAGCCTGCGCCCGATCTGTTCCTGCATGCGGCGGCGGCAATGGGAACGGACCCCGCCCATTGTCTCGTGATCGAGGACAGCGCGCTGGGCGTCCAGGCGGCACGGGCGGCGGGGATGCCGGTGCTGGGCTATGCCGGGGCGGGCCATTGCGGCCCCGGCCATGCCGACCGCCTGCACGCGCTGGGCGCCGCGGCGGTCTTCGACGATATCGGTCGGTTGCCGGGGTTGCTGGAAGCCGTCAATCCGCTTGCGGCAGGGGGCGGCCCGGTCGCCAGTCGGGCGGGGCCAGTTCGAACTGATCGAAGCTGAAGGCCGGCGCCACGGTGCAGCCGGCGAGGGTCCAGTCGCCGAAGCTGCGCGCCGACTGCCAGGCATTCGCCGGCACCACGGCCTGCGGCCGTTCGTCGAGCCGGATCGAGGTGCCGAGCGTGATGGTTCGAATCTGGCCGCGCGGCCCTTCCGCGATGGACAGGGCCAGCGGCGCTCCGGCGTAGAAGTGCCAGACCTCGTCGGTATCGCGCAGCCGATGCCAATGCGCCGTCTCGCCACCCTTGAGCAGATAATAGATGGCAGTGCTGGCGGCGCGGGTATCGCCGTCGGCGGCGGCACGGTACGTCTCTCGGAACCAGCCTCCTTCGGGATGGCGGCGCAGGTCGAGCAGGCGGATCACTTCATCGGCGGTCAAGTCAGGCTCCTATGCGATCACCGTCGGGGCCGTGCGCCATTCGACGGGACGGGTCTTCTGCATCGAGGGTCGCTTCTCGAACTCGGCGAACCAAGCGGCAAGCCGGGGATGATCCGGCCGCCAGGGCATGTCCTCGGCGCGGAAGTCCAGATAGCCCAGCGCCGTGGCGACCGTCGTGTGCGCCAAGGTGACGGGTTCGTCAAGCCAGCCGGTGTCGGATTCGAGTGCGGCCAAGACGCGCGGGATCTTCCCGGTCTGACGGCTGAGCCACTCTGGCGACTGGATTTCGGCCGGGCGCCGCATCTCCAGCAGGCGCGCCTGGGTCGCCTCCAGCATGCCATGCCCCAGCGCGTGGCGGCGCATCATGGTCAGGCGCTCGGACCATTCCGTGGGAATCAACGGGCGCCCGTCATGCAGCCGGTCGAGATACTCGCAGATCAACAGCGACTCGGGGATGACCGTGCCGTCGTCCAGGATCAGGGTCGGGATCTTGCCGAGCGGATTGACCAGGACGATATCGTCTTTCAAGTCCCAGGTGTTGGTGTTCAGCAGTTCGAGGCGGTCCACGACTCCTGCTTCATGGGCGAAGACCATCACCTTGCGTACGAAGGGCGAGGTCGTGTTATGGCGCAGCTTCATCGCTCGTTCTTCCTCATGGATTCTTCCGCTCACGCAACGGGACTTGCAGCGATGCCCAGGTGCCGGCGACCCGCTCCGTCGGCGTCAGGTTCGCCGCCTGCTCCCGTAGAATGGGCGGGCCGGTTCGGCATCGTCGCGGTGACGGGGGCAGGACGGCCGGCGGGCAAGATCGTGGCGTCATCCTGGCACGCGGGCGCGGGGGCGGGCAATGGCGGCAGGTGCATGATAGGATATCGGCGCTATGTGGTCGGACGTCGTCGATCTGGATGAATTCTACCGGTCGCGTCTCGGGCAGGTGGCCAGCCGGCTGCTGCGCCGCCGTATCCGTGCGATCTGGCCATCGGTGCGTGGCGAGACGGT
>JBFWNZ010000257.1:0-5837 GCA_050250795.1 Alphaproteobacteria bacterium
TCGCTTCAAGCCGTCGGAGATGAAGCCGCCGAATAGCACCCCGGCGGCGTTGGCGCAGATGAAGGCGGTCAGCGCCGCATTGGCGGCGGTCAGCGAGATGCCGTGCAGGTTGACCAGCGCCGTGGTCGAGAAGGATTGCAGCCCGGATGTGACCGACGCCATCATCACGAAGAAGGCCAGGAAGGCCAGCATGGGCGGCGACATCAACAGGCCGACGCCCTGATGGCCCTTGGGCGTGTCCTTGCCCTTCGACGTCTTGCCGGCATTGATCGCCCCGCCCAGCAGGCCGCCCTGAAGCGCCATGGCCAGGGCGACGGCGACGCCCGCCAGCCCCACGATGATGAGCGCGATGCGCCAGTTCCACAGCGCTGCGAGCGTGGTCATGGTCAGCGGTGCCGCCACCCAGCCCAGATTGCCCGCGAACATGTGGATGCCGATGGCACGGCCCAGCCGCGACGCATCGATCCGGTCGGCCATGATCGCATAGTCGGCCGGGTGGAACACGCTGTTGCCCAGGCCCCCGAACACGGCGAAGACCAGGATCAGCATGTAGTTGTCGACCACGCCCATGAGGGCGATGGCGATGCCGTTCAGCGCAAGGCCGAGGATCAGGATGTGCCGGGCGCCGAAGCGGTCGACCAGGAAGCCCATCGGCGCCTGAATGGCGCCGGTCGAGACGTGATAGACCGTCATGATCAGGCCGAGCGCGGCATAGCTGACGGCGAAATGGTCCTTCAGCAGCAGGAACAGCGGCGGCAGGGTCAGCATGTAGAAATGGCTGCAGAAATGGCCGGCGCAGATCAGCGCCATGAGCCGGCGCTCGCGCCCCCGGTCCCCGGCCGCCGGCCCAACGTCCGCCGCTTCCGCATCCACCAATTCTGCCGTGCCGTCGGTCATGCATCTGCTCCTCTGCGGTGCGCGGCAGCCTGCGCCGCCAGCACCAGTCCCATCGAAACCAGGTAGAAGGCGCCCATCGCGGCAAACACTGCGGCTGCGGCGCCATGGTCGATCAGCCAGCCGAAGGCGATGGGCGCGAGGCCGATCCCCAGGCTGTTGCCGACGAAGACGAATCCGAAGACCCGGCCGGTACCGCCGGCCGGGGCGGCGAGGCGGATCAGAACGTCGCGCGGCGGCAGCGAGGCCCCGAAGGCCATGCCGACGACCGTCAGGGTCGCGATCAAGGGCAAGCCGTCCAGGGCGACGAAGGCGGGCAGCGCGGCGGCGATCCCCGCCACCGTCATCCACAATGCGACGAAGCGGTGATGGCGTCCATCCCGCTCCGCCAGCCAGCCGCCCAGCAGCACGCCGGCCGGCATGCCCAGCAAGGCCGCGCTCATCGCGATGCCTGCGGTCGCGCGGTCGATGCCGTGGGCCTCGGTCAGTGCGCTGGCCGTGAAGTTGTAGAGGCCGGCATTGGCGACGCCGAATGCGGCAAAGAACAGGAAGAAGATCAGGACCGCACGATTCAGTACCACAGACCCCGATCCGCTGCCGGGCGTGTCCTGGGTCGATGCCCGCCTTGCGACGTCGCGCTCGTCGACCAGCCGGTCGCGCTGCACCAGCATCAGGGCGGCCAGCACCACTCCGGCGGCGCTCGTGGCGATCAGGGCGATGCGCCAGTCCCAGAAAGCGGCCAGCGCGCCGATCGTCATCGGCGCCACGCCGCCCCCGACGAAGGCTGCGAAGCTATGGACGCTGAAGGCGCGGGCGAGGCGTTCCGGCCGCACGGCTGCCGACAGGATCGAATAATCGGCAGGATGGAACACGCTGTTGCCGATACCGGCGACCAGCGCCAGCGCGATGATCTGCCAATAGGCATCGACCAGTCCGATGCCGGCCATGGCTGCCGCGTTCATCGCCAGCCCGCCGATCAGCACATAGCGCGCGCCCAGCCGGTCCACCAGGAAACCCACCGGCCCCTGCAGCACGCCGCCGACGAGGTTGTAGCAGGTCATCGCCAGTCCCAGCGCGGCGAAGCCCACCTGGAACTCGTCCCGCAGAATCAGGAACAGCGGGGGCAGTGCCAGCAGGTAGAAATGGCTGAAGAAATGCCCGACGCTGACGAGGCCGACCACATAACGGTCGTCGGCCGCGGCGAGCGGCGGTTCGTTGCCCTCGACCGGAAGGTCAGGGCTGCTGCGGGCTGCGATCAGGCTCATGACGGCCACGCTCGATATCAGGGGCGCGGCTGCGGGCCATGCGCGCCTGGACCGGCAATGGGATAGACCTTCCCGTGCCGCTTGCCAAGGGGCACGGGGTTCAGCAACCGCTCGTGGCCGGACGTTCGGCGAAATAGCGGCGTGGCGTCGTGCCGAGCGCCCGGCGGAACATGGCGATGAAGGCGCTGGGGCTGTCATAGCCGAGGTCGAGCGCGACCCCCGTCACCGGCTCGCCGGCGGCCAGCCGCTCCAGCGCGCGCAGCAGGCGAAGCTGCTGACGCCACTGGCCGAAGCTCATGCCCGTCTCCGCCTGGAACAGCCGCGCCAGCGTGCGGGCGCTGGCGCCGGCAAGCCGGGCCCACTCATCGATGGTGCGTTCGTCCGCCGGGTCGGCCAGCAGGGCATCGGCGATGCGCCGAAGCCGCGCATCCTGGGGGATCGGCAGCGACAGCGGCGCCACCGGCAGCACCTGGATCTGATCGAGGATCACGGCCATCAGGCGCGCTTCCGGCCCGTCGGGCGGGAAGGTCTGCGGCGCGTCGACAGCCGCCAGGATGAGTTCGCGCAGCAGCGGCGTCACATGCAGGACGCAGACCTCGCCGGGCAGGCCGGTACCCGACGATCCCGCATGCTCGGTGTCGATATAGATCGTCCGCATGCGCACCGTGCCCGACGCGTCGATGCGGTGGACCACGCCGGCGGGCATCCAGACGGCCCGATAGGGCGGGACGACGAAGGTCCCATGCGCCGTGGTCACGGTCATCACGCCGTCGCTGGCATAGACCAGCTGGGCACGGCGGTGGCTGTGCGGCGGAATGGTCTCGCCGGCGGCGAGGTCGCGCGCATGCGCCAGCATCGGTTGCGGCAGGGCGTCGAGCCGCTGTCTCGCCTTGTGCGCTTCCTCGGTTTCGAGAATAGGCATGGAAGCGATCCTAACCCGCCGGCGGCGTCATAGAGCGTCGGCCAGCCGGTCGAGCCGCAGGCGATGCCGCGCATCCGTCAGCCGCCGGCTTCCCGCCAGAACGGCTGCGAGCACGCCGAAGCCCGTGCCGGCGGCGATCAGCACGGTGACGAGAAGCTGATACTTCGTCGCGAGGATCGGATCGACACCCGCCAGAATCTGTCCCGTCATCATCCCCGGAAGGAACACGAGGCCGGTGGCGGCCATGGAGTTCACGATCGGGATCATCGCCGTGCGCAGTGCCCCGCGGACGACGCCGTGCATCGCCTGTCCGCGCGTCGCGCCGAGGGCCAGCCGTGTCTCGATCGCCACACGGTCGCGCCAGGCCGAGACGGTGAGCGTATGCAGACCCAGCCCCACCCCGGTCAGCGTATTGCCGAGGATCATGCCGAGCAGCGGGATGGCGAAGCGGGGATCGTACCAGGGGTCGGGCTGCACGAAGACCGTCAGGCCCATCAGCGTCACGAGAAAGCCCGCAGCCAGCATGGCGGTCGCGCCGACACCGTAGCCCCACCAGCCCGCCAGCCGCCGTTCCTGGCGGGCCATCGCTTCATGTCCGGCCACGGCGACCATCACGACCGCGGCCACTGCCGTCCAGAACGGGGCGGCATCCAGGAAGAGCCACCGAAGGATAAGCCCGACCAGGGCCAGCTGCACGATCATCCGCAGCGAGGCGATCAGCAGTTGTCGCTCCAGCCCAAGGCGGTACCAGACGGACAGCGCCCCGTTGACCAGAAGCAGCAGCGCGGCAATCGCCAGATCGTCTAGTCCGATGACCGGCAGGGGCGTGCTCATGCCATCTCCTCGATCCGGCCCGCGACCAGCCGCAGCACGCGACCGGCGAGCCGCTGCGCCTGGGCCGGGTCGTGGGTGACGAGCAGCACCGAGGTGCCGCCGGCCAGCCGTTCGGCAAGGATGGATTCGACCGAGGCGCCGGTGTCGGCATCGAGGCCGGAGGTCGGCTCGTCGAGGAGAAGGACGCGCGGATTCAGGACGAACGCCCGCGCCAGTGCCAGCCGCTGCCGTTCCCCCGTGGACAGGCGCGCGACCGACCAGCCCCGTACATCGGCAGGCAGCGCCATGCGTGCGGCAATGGGCGCCGCGAGGTCCCAGTCCGGGAAATGGGTGCCGACGGAATCGGCCCACCAGCCTGATTCCGGCGCGACGTAGCAGACTTGGCGCCGCCAGGCGGGGGCGGGCATGGAGTCGCGCGGAACCGTGTCCAGCAGGACCTGTCCGTCGTTCGGGTCGAGATCGGCGATTGCGCGCAGCAGCAGCGTCTTGCCGGCGCCGGACGTTCCCATCACCGCAAGGCATTGCCCGTCCGGCAGCGTCAGGTCGACCGGTCCCAACCCCGCCCTGCTCAAGCCGTGGATGGAAAGCATCGCCGCCGCCCTTGGGCGATCCGGTCAGGCCGCCGCCGCCTGACGCTGGCGGCGGATCAGGCCCATGATGTCGCTGGCCGCGGCGGGGATGTTGGTGCCGGGACCGTAGACGGCGGCGACGCCGTTCTCGGCCAGGAAGTCATAGTCCTTGGGCGGGATCACGCCACCGCAGACGACCAGGATGTCCTCGGCCCCCTGCTCGCGCAGCGCCGCGATCAGCGCCGGCACCAGGGTCTTGTGGCCGGCCGCCTGGCTGGACACGCCGACGACATGGACGTCGTTCTCCACCGCCTGGCGGGCGGCCTCCTCCGGTGTCTGGAACAGCGGCCCGACATCGACGTCGAAGCCGATATCGGCAAAGGCGGTGGCGATCACCTTGGCGCCGCGGTCATGGCCGTCCTGGCCCAGCTTGACCACCAGCATGCGCGGCCGGCGGCCCTCCTCGGCGGCGAACTCCTCGACCTCGGACTGGATCTTCGCAAAGCCCTCATCGCCCTCATAGGCGGCGCCATAGACGCCGGAGATCGAGCGGATCACCGCGCGGTGGCGCGAGAACACGCTCTCCATCGCGTCGGAAATCTCGCCGACCGTGGCGCGCGCCCGTGCCGCCTCAATCGACATGGCGAGCAGATTGCCCTCGCCGCTGGCGGCGCATTTGGTCAGCGCGTCCAGCGCGGCACGGCAGGCGGCCTCATCGCGCGAGCCGCGCACCTGGGCGAGGCGGCGCACTTGTCCGTCGCGCACTCGGCTGTTGTCGATGTCCAGAAGGTCCACCTCGTCGCGCACCGGCGGCCGGAAGCGGTTGACGCCGACGATCACCTCCTCGCCGCGGTCGATCCGTGCCTGCCGCCGCGCCGAGGCCTCCTCGATGCGCAGCTTGGGCATGCCGGACTCCACCGCCTTGGTCATGCCGCCCAGCGCCTCGACCTCGTCGATCAGCGACCGCGCCGCGGCGACCAGGCTCGCCGTCAGGCTCTCGATGTAATAGCTGCCCGCCAGCGGGTCGACGACCTTGGGCACGCCGGTCTCGTGCTGCAGGATCAACTGGGTGTTGCGGGCGATACGGGCGGAGAACTCGCTGGGCAGCGCCAGCGCCTCGTCGAAGGCGTTGGTGTGCAGCGACTGGGTTCCGCCCAGCACCGCGGCCAGCGCCTCGATGGTGGTGCGGACCACGTTGTTGTAGGGGTCCTGCTCGGTCAGCGACGCGCCCGAGGTCTGGCAATGCGTGCGCAGCGCCAGCGACCGGTCGTCCTTGGGCTGGAAATGCCGGTCCATCAACTCGGCCCAGAGCTGGCGCGCGGCGCGCAGCTTGGCGATCTCCATGAAGAAGTT
>JBFWNZ010000258.1:0-5727 GCA_050250795.1 Alphaproteobacteria bacterium
TGCAAGGGCCGATGTTCGGGGTGCCGGGAATCATGGGCTTCCCAGTGAACCCGCCGCCCTTGGGGCAGAGCGTGCGCGACAAGCCGGTGAACTTCGTCATCCAGACCTCGCGCCCCTATGAAGAACTCCAGGACATGGTCAACCACATGCTGGCCAAGGCGGCGGAGTTCCCGGGGCTTCAGAATGTCGAAAGCGATCTGAAGCTCGACAAGCCGCAGCTTCGCGTGGCGGTGGACCGCGACAAGGCCGCGGCGGTCGGCGTCGGCATCGGTACGCTGGGCCGGACGCTGGAAACGATGATGGGCGGCCGCCAGGTGACGCGGTTCAAGCAGGAAGGCGAGCAGTACGACGTGGTGGTCCAGGTCGCCGATGTCGACCGCGCGACGCCGGACGACCTTCGGCGCGTCTATGTGCGCGGCAAGGACGACACGATGGTCCAGTTGTCGAACCTCGTGGACGTGTCGGAGACGGTGGCGCCGCAGGAGTTGAACCACTTCAACCAGCTTCGCTCCGCCACCATCACCGCAACCCTCGCGGAGGGCACGTCGCTCGGCGCTGCGCTGACCTTCCTGAACAAGGCCGCGGAAGAGGTGCTGCCGGCCACGGCGCAGGTCGATTACGGCGGTCAGTCGCGCGAGTTCCGCTCCTCCAGCGGCACGATCTACTTCACCTTCGTTCTGGCACTCGCCTTCATCTATCTGGTGCTGGCCGCGCAGTTCGAGAGCTTCCGTTCGCCCTTCATCATCATGCTGACGGTGCCGCTGTCGATCACGGGCGGCCTGCTGGCGCTGTGGCTGGATGGGTCGACCCTCAACATCTACAGCCAGGTTGGTCTCGTGACCCTGATCGGGCTGATCACCAAGCACGGCATCCTTATCGTCGAGTTCGCCAATCAGTTGCGCGAGCAGGGCAAGGAGATCGTCGAGGCGGTGACCGAGGCGGCGATTCTGCGCCTGCGTCCGATCCTGATGACGACGGGCGCGATGGTGTTCGGCACGATTCCCCTGGCCATCGCCACCGGCGCGGGCGCAGAGAGCCGCCAGGATATCGGGCTCGTGATCGTCGGCGGGTTGCTGGTCGGAACCTTCTTCACCCTGTTCGTGATCCCGGTCGTCTACAGCCTGCTGGCGGGCCGGGTGCATCGTGGCGATGACGATCGGGAACCGGCGGTAACGCAGTGAACGGCCGGCAAGGCGCGACAGACCCGCACAGGACGTAACCTCCTGCGGGCGTGGGGACGGACATGTCCACCGTGGTGAGTGAGGAGCAATGCGACCGCAGGTCAGCCGTGGTCAGTCGCATCGGCTTGCTCGACTGGCCCGGCCTTGCCGCGGTCGTCGCGGCAATGATCGCGGCGGCATGGCTGGATCAGCGGCCGGCGGTGCTGCTCGCGGGCTCCATTCTGGCCATCGGCCTGGTCGGGCGGGCCTGGGCTGCCCTGTCGCTGCTGGCGCTGCGCCATGAACGGCGCATCGGCGCGGACCGCGGCTTTCCCGGCGACCGCATCGAGTTGCATGCCTCGCTGGACAACCGCAAGCCCCTGCCGTTGAGCTGGGTGACGGTCGAGGAGCCGGTTGCGCCGGGACTTGCGGTCGATGGCGAGGGAGGGCCGGTTACGGTCTCGCTGGGCATGTACCAGCGGGCCGGATGGCGCCGGTCCCTGCATTGCGTGCGGCGCGGATACTATCCGGTGGGGCCGTCGATCCTGCGCTCCGGCGATATCTTCGGCTTGTTCGCGACGGAGAGAGCGGGGGCCGCCCCGGCATCGGTGATCGTCTATCCCCGGCTGTACGACTTGGCGGAACTGGGGCTGCCGTCCCGGCATCCGCTCGGCACGCAGCGCGATCCGTCGCGCCTGTTCGAGGATTTCTCCCGGCCCTATGGCTTGCGCGACTACACGCCCGATACGCCGTTCAAGGCGATCGCCTGGGCCGCGACCGCCCGCCGGGGTACGCTTCAGGTCCGTGCCGTCGAGCCTACCGCGACATTGCACGCCGCCATCCTGCTTGCGGTCGAGGGCTTCGAGGGGCCGGACCGCGAGGCGGATTTCGAGTTCGCCGCAGGGGTGGCCGCGTCGCTGGCGATGCGCCTTCTGGATGAGCGGCAGCCCACGGGGCTGTTTGCCAATGGCCGCCGCATGGATTGCGGCGGCGATATCGCAGTGCCGCCTGGATGCGGAGACGCGCAGCGGCGCCTGCTGCTCGACCGGCTTGGCGTGGTCGAGCCCGTCCCGGCGCTGGCTTTGGCGGAACTGCTCGACCGGCATGCCGCCAGTCTGCCGCGTGGCGCGTCGATCTGCGTTCTTGCCGCCAGGCTGGATGAGGACGCGGTCTTGCGGCTGCGCCAACTCGCCCTTCGCGGCTATGCGGTGCAACTGCTCTGGCTGGGTGAGGATGCTGCCCCCGGGGGACTTCCTGTGCGCCGCCTGTCGCGACCCGACGGCAGGGAGGCGGCATGACGTCACGCGCCGGCATCGTCCACCGCCTGCTGTTCATGGCGATGGAGCTGTGCTGGCTCCTGGGGCTGCTGATGCTGTTGGGCCGGCTGGACGGGATTGCCGCGCAAACCCGGCTGCCTTACGCGGCCGGTCTTTATCCCGCGGCCCTCGTCTGCGGGCTTGCGTGGCACCGGCTTGCGGCTCTGCGTTTCGGGCATGCCGTCATATCTGTCCTGGGCGTCGCGGCCGTTGCAGCCGCGACGATTGCGGCGTCGCCGCTTGCGGAATTGCATGCCGGTATCCTGAGCCGCGGATGGTTGGAGGCAGCGACGGCGCCGGCGGCCCTGGCAACCTTCGTCTTTGCCGTATCCGCAGGATTTGCCTGGGCGCGAGGATGGATACTGTCGCGGCGGCAGATCGATGCAGCAGGCTTCGCATCGGGATTCCAGAACGGATTGGTGGTCCTGCTCCTGCTGCTCCTGCTGTCGACGGCCATGCCGCAGACAGGCGTTGCGACCGCAATCGCGATTGCGGCGTTCCTGGCGCTGGGACTGCTTGGATTGTGGCATGTCCGGGTGGCGGCGGATGCGACGGGGCGGGGTATTGGGACGGCGCTGCTCGGCCTCGCGGCAATCCTGCTGCTGGGGCTGGCATTCTGGTTGTTGGTGGATCGGGCTCTGCTGGAAGCGGTGTTGCGGGGTGCCCAGTGGGCAGCGGGCCGCATCGGGCAGGCGTTCGCCTGGATCGCAGCGTTCCTGCCGGCGACGGAATTGCCGGCACAGATTCCTCAGGCCGTGTCGGGCGGCGCGGCCGAGAAGCAGCCTTTCAGCCTTTCCGAGACCGTGCGTATTGCGGCCCGCGTCATCTTTGTCGTCATGTTCGCGGGCTTCTTCGCGATTGCCCTGTTCCGTGGCCTGTTCGACCTGTTGCGCTGGCTGCGGCGGCGCGAGGGGGGCGTGGCGGTCGCCTATGAGCGGTCGACGGCGGGTTGGGCGGAGACGCTCGGTCACGTTCTGGCCTGGCTGCGGCGTCTCGTCAGACGGCGGATGCACGGTGCGGGTCCGACCGCAGACCCTGTGCGCGCCGCCTATGCGGATGTCCTGCGCCGGCTCGCGCGCCGCGGCTGGCGCCGCGGGGCGGCCGAGACGCCCGACCGGTTCCTGGATCGCCTGCGGCCGGAATGGCCGGGGACGGCGGGCGATCTTGCGATGCTGACGCGGGCCTATGTTTCGGCGCGGTACGGCCCGCCGGCGATGCGGTCAGAATTCTCCGAAACGGCGCAGCGTCGGCTGCGCCGCGATTTACGAAAGGTGAAGCGAGGCCATGACGAGTGAGTTCGACGCAGGCGCGGCTGCTGCCATCGGCACGGAGGTCCAGGCCGCCGCCGCGCGGCTGATCGACAATGTCGCCAAGGTTGTCGTCGGCCGGCGCGATACGATCACGCTGCTGGCGGTCGCTCTGCTGTGCGAGGGGCATGTAACCCTGGAGGACGTGCCGGGCGTCGGCAAGACGCTGCTCGCCAAGGCGCTGGCCCGTTCGCTGGACGGCAGCTTCCGGCGTATCCAATGCACGCCGGATCTTCTGCCCTCCGACGTGACGGGCATCAACATGTTCGACCAGAAAGAGGGCGCGTTCCGCTATCGGCCAGGGCCGGTGATGGCGAATGTCGTCCTGGCCGACGAGATCAACCGTGCGACCCCGCGCACGCAATCCTGCCTGCTGGAGGCGATGGAGGAGCGTCAGGTGACGGTGGATGCGGAGACGCGTTCGCTGCCGCGGCCGTTCATTCTTCTGGCCACCCAGAATCCGGTCGAGCAGGAGGGAACCTTTCCGCTGCCCGAGGCGCAGCTCGACCGGTTCCTCATGCGCCTGCGTCAGGGATATCCGACGCCGCAGGAGGAGGAGGAGATTCTGTTGCGGTTCGAGCGGACCGACCCCCTTGATGCATTGCGGCCGGTGCTGGCCGGCCCGGAGCTTCTGCATCTTCAGGAGCGCTGTCGCGCCGTGTTCGTGTCCCCGGTCATCCGCGCCTATCTGGTGGAAGTGGTCCGCGCGACGCGCGCGAATCCCGCTCTTCGGCTGGGCGCAAGTCCCAGGGCGACGCAGCGCCTGTATCGCGCCGCGCAGGCATGGGCAGCGGTCGGCGGCCGCGGGTTCGTATTGCCCGACGACATACAGGCGCTTGCGCTGCCGGTCCTCGCACATCGTTTGATCCTCCGACCCGAAGCCAGCATGCGTGGAGCATCGGCGGAATCCATCCTTCAAGACGCCATCGATACTATTCCGGTTCCGGTCGAATAAAAAATTCCGGAATTCCTGCTTATGGAAGGAACTTCTATCCGCCTGCGGTGTCTAACGTCCGACAGAGACAGATCACGCGATTGCTGTGATTTCTCCCTGAGTTGTCCCGACTTACCCCGCCAGCTTCTACTGGCGGGGTTTTTCTTTCAAATTCTTTGGTGTGCCCCAGGAATGCCACAGTTATAGCCAAGAATGATTCTGGCGTGAAAGAAGTGGGAACGGCGATGATCGATCGGGACGGTCCTTTTGTCGGCGACATGCTGTTGCAGGATTTCGTGGATGGCCGTCTGGACCCTGCAATGGCTGAGCGGGTCAAAGACTTGCTGGCGAATGCCCCCGGGCTTCAGCAACGGGCGGTTGAGCACATGGCGGTTGTCCACCATATCCGTCAGCATTTTGCGGAGTACGACTCCGCGCCGTTGCCGCCGCCCCTCGGTGAACTCGGTCGCCGTTTGCAGGGTGCCATTGCGCCGCGCCGGACACAGCGCCTGCCGCGATGGGTCGGCATGGCTGCGGCCGCTTCGATCGCTGTCGCCATCGGCGGCGTGACCTGGTTCGGCATGGGTTCGGGCGGCGGATTGCCCTTGGCCACACTGGTCTCTTTCGGCTCTTCGTCAAAGATGGAAGCAGCACCGCTTACGCTCGCCGCGGCACCGCCGACATCCGGAGTGACGGCACCCGCATCGGCACCCGATTTCTCCGGCCTCGGCTTTAAGCTGCTGGAATCGCGCACAATCGGGCGCGGCGACCGCGATGCCGTTCAGCTTGTCTACGAATCTGAAAATGGAGCCCGCGTCTCGCTCTACTACAGCGATGCGGGCGATGAGAATGCGTCGCGCGTGGCGGTGCGGGAGGAGGGAGCACTGTCGATGCTGTTCTGGCAGGACGGAGCGCGCGCCTTCAGCATGATCGGCGAGGTCGATCGCGAGACCTTGCTCAAACTCGGTCGCGCGGTCAGCGGCCAATCTCCGTTCGAGACCGTTCCCGGC
>JBFWNZ010000259.1:0-5712 GCA_050250795.1 Alphaproteobacteria bacterium
GCCGGTGATCAGCGCCTTGGACAGGCCGCCCGTATAGGCCGCGCGGGGGCCGCCCTCCGAGCCGCCGGTCGCCGCGCCGGCCGCAAACAGGCCGGGGATCGGCTTTCCGCTCTCGCCCACCACCTGGGCATCGACGTCGATCATGATGCCGCCGGTGGTGTAGGTGATGCCGGCCGCCGCCTGGATCGCACGGAAGGGCGCGTCCTTGATCGGCCAGGGCTTGAGCTTGACCGAGGCCGTGCGCGGCGGGTTGAGGTCGGATGTGCGCCCGGCCATCACCGCCTCGTTATAGGTCTTGACCGTCGCCTCCAGCGCGTCGGCCGGGACGCCGATCTTGGCGGCCAGCGTTTTCAGGTCCGGCGCCTCGAT
The DNA here is from genome assembly GCA_050250795.1 of Alphaproteobacteria bacterium. Classification (GTDB taxonomy): domain Bacteria; phylum Pseudomonadota; class Alphaproteobacteria; order UBA8366; family UBA8366; genus JBFWNZ01. Next base: position 370 of record JBFWNZ010000259.1, read on the forward strand.
GACGGTGCCGCCCTCGCGCACGAACCAGGGGTTGGTCTGGGGTGCGTTGGCGTTGCTGCCCCCGACCTCGCGCCAGATCGTCTCGTCGAAGACGACGGTGGTGGAGAGCGGATCGGGCAGGGCGGCGACCATGTTGGTCATGTAGACGCCGCCAAGCCCCTCATCCATGAAGCGCTTGCCGTTGGCATCCACGACCATGCCGGCAGCGGCCAGCGGGTCGAGGATGGGGTAAGGCCACAGCTTGTCGTTGTGGAAGCATTCCCGACCGAGCAGGTGGCCGTAGAACTTGTCCACCCCGTAAAGCTGGGCGCCGACGGCTTCGGCCATCCGGATGCCGTCGCCGGCCCCGGTCGCCGCACCGCGCTGGAACAGCTTCTCGGGCGCCGGCGAGATGTATTTGCGGACCCGGTCCAGATCGGTCTGGAAGCCGCCATCGGCGATCACGACCGCGCCGCCGCGGAATTCCTCGGTTCCCGCCGCGGTTCGGGCACGGACGCCGACCACGGCGCCGTCCTCGACGATCAGGTCCTGGGCGCGGACGCCGCGCCGGATCTCGCCGCCGGCATCCAGCACATGCTTCGTCAGCTTGCGCAGGGTGAGGTCGGGACCGCGGCCGTACCAGGCAAGGCCCGGAATGCGGGGGCGGGGCGGCGCCATGGCCAGCAGGGTGCGGTAGGGAATGGCCCGCACGAACTTGGCGCCTTTGCTGCGCAGCCACTCGAAGCTGCGGGCGGCCTCGTTCGCGAACATCTTCTTGAACTCGGACGCTTCCTTTTCGGCGGTCGCCGCCAGCATCGTGTCGAGCAGTTCCTTGGGCGAGGCGCGCATGTCCACCATGGTCAGGTGCAGCACGCCGCCCGCGAAGCGCGAATTGCAGGGGTAGCGTTCGTCGCTTCCCCGCTCGAGGATCAACGGCTTCAGGCCGAAATCGGTCGCGCGGGTCGCGGCCGAGAGACCGGCGAGGCCGCCCCCGACGATGACAAGGTCATGTGTCATGGCTGGACATCCCGATGCCGCCGCTACTGCGGCAGCAGCATATCGGCGATGATCGTCGTCAGCTCGGCGATGATCTTCATCAGCAGCCCGCCCAGGATGCCGGCGCCGACACCGAGGACCAGCCAGCCGATTCCCCAGCCGCCGCTGACCGCCCAAAGGGCGAGCACGATCGGCACCAGGCCGACGATCACGGACAGAAGGGTCCCGTTCTTAACCAGAAAACTGACGGCAGGATACTTATCCATCGGCAGAACTCCTCCCTGACGGAATGTTTCTCGTTTGAGCGTAGGTCCGGCCCGGACGGGCCGAAAGGCAAAGAGGCGAAAATGTTAACAGGTCGCCTGCCGGCGCGGTAGCGCCGTATCGGCTTGCGGCTACTCGCCGCGCACCAGGGCCAGGGCCTTGGAGACGAAGCCGGGCAATTCGCGCTGGTGCAGCGTGTCGATGTCCACGATCACGCTCATCCCGGCGCGCAGCGGCGGGCCGTTCTCCTTGCGGTCGAGCTGCAGGCGGACCGGAATGCGCTGCACCACCTTGACCCAGTTGCCGGTCGCGTTCTGCGGCGGCAGCAGCGAGAACTCCGCGCCCGTGGCCGGGGCGATGGAGGACACGGTCGCGGTCCAGTGCTCGCCCGGATAGGCGTCGACATGGATGCTCGCGGTCTGCCCTTCGCGCACATGGGTGAGCTGGGTTTCCTTGAGGTTCGCCTCGATCCAGAGGTCCTCGGTGGCGACGATGCTGAAGATCGGCGTTCCCGCCCGGACGTATTCGCCGGGCTGGAGGTCGTTCTTGGTAACGATGCCGGTCGCCGGAGCGTGGATTTTCGTGTGCTCCATCTCAAGCGCGGCGTTGTCGCGTTCGGCCAGCGCCTCCTTGACGCGCGGGTGATTTGCGACATCGGTGTCGATCAGGCCGCTCAACTCCGCGTTCAGCCGGGCGAGATCCTCGCGCAGGTCGTCGACCAGGCCGCGTGCCGCCTGGACGTTCCCGCCGGCGGTGTCGAAGCGATCCTGCGAGACGACGCCGCGGGCCAGCAGGGCCTGCCGCTTGCGGAACTCTTCCTCGAAGAAGGCGAGGTTGCGCTCGCTCGTGCGCAGCTGCTCCTGCTTCTGCTTGTGAAGGCTCTGCAGCGACCGGACGACCTCGCGCTCGCGCAGCAGCTTGGCCTCGGCCCGTTCCAGGGCAAAACGGAAGGGCTGCTCGTCGAGGGCGAAGAGAAGCTGGCCGCGCTGGACCAGATCGTTCTCATGCACCTCGACCGCCTGCACGCGGCCGGACACGTCGGGGCTGATCGCGATCTTGTCGGCCTTCACATAGGCGTTCTCGGTCTCGATGTAGCGGCCGCCGGTCGCATAGAAATAGGCGCCGACGATGGCCAGGACCGCCGGCCCGAGGATCATCAGGACGAAGCGAAGCGGAATGTGCCGCACGAGGGGCACGCGTCCCGCCGTCCGGCTGAGGAAGTTGAACAACCCGCGATTCGTGCTGTCGGCCATCAGTCGCCATTGCTCCCCATGACCGCCTCGGTCGTGCGGAGGTCCCGGTCGCGCTCTCGGTCGCGATCGTCCCCTGCTTCGCCGTTGCCGGTCTTGTTCAACAGATTCTGCTTCATCAGCAACAAGGTCTCGAGCAGCCTCTCGCGCTGCTCGAGATTGAGCCCCTCAAGCGTTTCTTCCCGCGTCTCCTGCGAGACCGCGTTCAGCCGGTCGATGATCGGGCGTGCCTTCACGTCCAGAAACAGCCGCCAGACCCGCCGGTCGGCTGGATCGCGGCGCCGCTCGACCCATCCGCTGTCCTGCAGCCGGTCGATATGGCGGCCGAGCGTCACCGTCTCGATCTCCATGATTTCCGCGAGCGCGCGCTGGGAAATGCCCTCGTAACGCCGGAGGTGTCCCAGCACGCGCCATTGGGCGCGGGTGAGGCCGAGTTGCCGGGCGCGCTCGTCGAACCGTTTGCGCATGAGGCGCGAAACGTCGTTCAGGAGAAAGCCCAGGCTGCGTTCGAGATCGTAAGCGACCATTGGCATGGTATTTTTCAAGCCAACTTATTGTAAGCCAGCTTCCTAATTGCGTACTCCGTCGCAGATTCGCTGTCAATCGGCGCATTTCGCATGTCAGTGCCGCAATCCGGACGCACCGGATGGTTGAGAGGGCGCTGGGGGTGCGCGCGATGGGGGCATAAGATCGGACGGCGCGGATTCCGAACTTGAGTTCCATCCGCCCCGCCGATACGCTTCCGGCAATCCGCACGCAGCCGCCGCCACGTAAGGAACCGCCCGCAGCCGTCATTGAGGCGCCACGTCGGCCGGTTATGGTGTGTCGGAAGATCGGCGCGGGGGCGCCGGTGCCAGGTCGAGAGGGGGAGTTCGTGGGGAGGATCGGGCGCAGAATCGCGCATGTCCTCGCAATGTCGGCAATCGCATTCCGCGAGTTGTGCGGCATCGTGTTCCGTGAGCGGGAACTGCTACTCCGCACCGATGGTCGCGTCCACTATCTCCGCCTCAGCAGCCAGCTTCAGGTCATGTTGTTTCTGGCGGTTTCGGGCCTGCTGGGCTGGACCGCTGCGGTGACGGGCGCCACCCTGCTGCAGCACGGGTTCCTGCAGCGCAAGGATGCCGAAATCCGGGAAGCGCGGGTCGCCTATGAAGGGCTGCTCGACGAGATCACGACCTATCAGCGGCGGGCGGCGGAGGTGACGACGAGCCTGCGCGATTCCCAGGCATGGCTGCTGTATCGCTCCGATCCGTCGGCCAGGGCGGCATCGGTTCAACCGTCTGCGGGGCTGGCGGCCCTGTCCGCGCCGGAAGACGGGCAGCTGGCGCAACTCGATCAGCAACTTCTCCTTATGGCCGAGACGACCGATCTGCTCGATGGCGCGCTGCAGAAGGTGAAGCTCGAACTGCGCTTGGCGGAGGGCGAACGGGAGCAGTTGCTGTCCTCGCGCACCTCGCTGCGCGACAGGGTTGCCGTTCTCGAGGATGAATTGGGCGCGGCCCGCATCGCGATGCGCGATGCGGAGCGGCGTTCGGCGGAGTTGTCGCGCCGCCTGGAAACGGCCGAGGCCGGGCGTGCCTCGATGCGGACGGAGCAGGCATCGCTGATCCGGCATGCGGGGCAGCTCGAGGTCGATCTCAAGGCTGCGCGCGGGCGGGGACAGTCGCTCGAAGGCAATGTGCGGCGCGCGGTGGAACGGATACGGGGCGTTGTCGGCGACGGCGATGGCGAGGCCGCGTCGGACGATCTCGGCGGGGCGGTGGACGGTCTGCTTGAGCAGTTCAATGCCATGCAATCCTCGCAGGAGGCGGTGCTGGATCGTCTGATGGAGCGGACCGCGAGCAACGTCGCCGAGGTGGAGCGGACGATCGCCATGACCGGGCTGAGCCTGGAGCGCCTGCTCGGCAGCGATCCTGCGCTGGCCGAAGGGCAGGGCGGTCCGTTCGTGGATATGAGCGGCAACGAACTGGCGGGGGGCATGAGCAGCGCGGTCGATCAGATCGAACGCCAGTTGCGCCGCTGGGACGTGTACAAGGCCGTGCTGGCGGTGCTGCCGCTATCGTCGCCCATCGACCACTATCACATCACGAGCGGCTATGGCAGCCGCGAGGACCCGTTCACCGGCAAGCGCGCCTGGCACAAGGCGCTGGACCTGTCCGGATGGAACGGCTCGCCGGTCTATGCGACGGCGCCCGGCAAGGTCGAGTTCGCCGGCTGGAAGGGTCGCTACGGACAGATCGTCGAGATCGATCACGGGTTCGGTATCCGGACCCGTTACGCGCACCTCAAGACCGTGCTGGTCAAGGAGGGCGACATCGTCGGCTTCCGGCACAAGCTCGGGCTGCTGGGCAGCACGGGACGCAGCACCGGACCGCATGTGCATTACGAAGTCCTCCACGACGGGCAGCCGATCAATCCCCTGAAATTCATCCAGGCAGGGCGTTATGTTTTCAAAGAATAGCAAGCCGCCTTCGACCCCGCAGGCACCGGCTGCCAAGAAGTTGTCGAACGGCCCATCGATCATCGGCCCCGATTTAAAGGTATTGGGCAACCTCGCGACCGAGGGCGACATCCAATGCGATGGCTCGGTGGATGGCGACATCCTTAGCCGCAGCCTCACCGTCGGCGAGCAGGCCGTCATCAACGGGTCGATCGCAGGCGAGATCGTCAGGGTTGCGGGGGTCGTCAACGGCGAAATCAATGCGCGGATCGTCGAACTGACGCGGACGGCGCGCGTCACCGGGGATATCATCCACGCGACATTGTCCATCGAGGCGGGTGCGTTCATCGACGGCCTGTGCCGGCATGTCGATCCGAAGAAGTCCGTGGAGATCGGCATTGCCGCCGCGCCGAC
>JBFWNZ010000260.1:0-5651 GCA_050250795.1 Alphaproteobacteria bacterium
GCCGCGCCCCTGGGTGGCGACGGTCGCGATTACGCTTGGCGCGCTGGTCATCATCCTCGACACCTCGATCATCACGGTGGCCCTGCCGCATATGCAGGGCGGCCTGTCCGCCAGCCAGGACCAGATCTCCTGGGTCGTCACGGTCTATCTGGTGGTGCTCGCCGTGATGACGCCGCCGACGGGCTGGTTTTCGAAGCAGTTCGGCCGCAAGCGGCTCTATCTCGTTTCGCTGACCGTGTTTGCATCCGCCTCCATGGCCTGCGGCCTTGCGGACTCGCTGGAGCAGGTGATCGTCGCCCGCATGGTGCAGGCGGCGTTCGGCGCCTTCCTCGTACCGCTGACTCAGGCGACGCTGCTCGACATCCATCCCCGCGAACAGCATGCCAAGGCCCTGTCGATCTGGAGCTTCGGCATGACATTCGGCCCATTCCTCGGCCCCTCGCTGGGCGGCATGGTGACCGATGCCTTCGGCTGGCGCGAAAGCTTCTTTATCTCGGTCCCGTTCTGCATTGTCGCCTTCGTCCTGATCGCGATCCTGATTCCGGAGAAGCGGGACGAAACGCGGCTGCGTTTCAACGCCACGGGCTTTGCCCTACTCAGCATCGGCGTCGGCGCGCTGCAGATCACCCTGGACCGGGGCGAACGCTCAGGCTGGTTCAGTTCCGACCTGATCATGCTGACCGCCGTCGCAGCCGGCTTCGGGATCATCGCCTTCGCCCTGCATTCCGCGACCGCTCGGCAGCCCTTCTTCCAGCCGATGCTGCTGCGCGACCGGAACTTCATCGCCGCCACCTTCCTGTTTTTCGTGCTGGGACTGGTGCAGTTCACCACGCTGACCCTGATGCCGGCCTTTCTGCACGACGTTCTGGACTACACCCCGCTGCTGATCGGGTGGGTGCTGGCACCGCGGGCCCTGGGCGCGATGGTCGGAAACGGCATCTACACCTTCATTCCCCGCAGCATCGCGGACCCACGGATCACCGCAGGCGTCGGCCTCGTCTGCATCCTGCTGTCTTATGTCGGCCTGATGCACATCACCGCGGACATCGATATCTGGTATGTCGGGCTGCTGGTCTTCCTGCAAGGCTTCGGCATGCCCTGGGTGTTCATCACCCTGAACACGGTCGGCTTTTCGACCTTGGCGACAGAGCTGCGGGCGGAGGCCGCATCGGTCTTCAACCTGCTTCGTGGCATCGGCGGCAGCATGGGCGTGGCCCTTCTGGTCACGCTGCTGACCCGGAACATTCAAATCAACCGGGCCGAGATCACGGAGAACGTGAACCGCTATAACGACATGCTGCAGGTGCCACCGGGCCCCTCTGCGTGGAACCCCGATCTGGAGCAAGGGCTGGCCGCCCTAGACCGCCTGGTCAACCAGCAAGCGACCGTGATCGCCTACGTCAACAACTTCTGGTTCATGGCCGGCCTCGTGATTGCAAGCCTGCCGCTTTTGCTGATCCTGGGCGGTGCCTCGCGTCGTCGCTAGGAAGAGCGCCGAATCCCGTCCTTGCCGGCGCCCGGAATCGCAAAATGCGACCAATATGGTCCCAATAACCGTTGCGCAAATCCGGCGAAGCGGATGCTAATTAGTGCACGGAGTTATCTCGACTTTCCCCTTGTCGGCAAGCGCGGGGAGCCTGCCATGGGAGTGACCGCGGAGGATGTCGCACCGCTGATCCGCGTCGCGGTCCGGCTGCTTCGTCTCGCCGCGGGCGAAAACACTCCCCTGGACCCTCTCGCGAAGAAGCGCTTGATCGCGTCGGCCGATGTCGCAGAGCGGGTCGGCCACGAAGTAGCGCCGGATATGTTTGGGGATTTCGATCCTTACGCCGTACCGCCGCGCAGTTAAACCAACGCAAACAGCCCGCGAGCCCGCTTTGATGGCGAACAAGAACAGGGCGATAAGCCCGGAATGCGGTACTATGATACCGTATCCGGACTATTGGCGTGAGCATCGGCACACACCCGCGACGATGCACGACTTCATCCGGCTTGTCTTCAAGCTGCAACGGATTCAGCACCGGCATGGACGGGGCGACGGTCGCCAGGCCGAATGGCTGGTCATGATGGCGCATGCCTTGGCCGAGGCGGAGGGCCGCGAAGCGGACATTACCAGCGTGACCGCCCAATCGGGCCTGCCGCGGTCCACAGTCAAGCGGGTGATCGATGCCATGGAGAAGTCGGGGCGGCTGCGCCTGGAGCGGTCGCCCAGCGACGCGCGCCGCCGCATTATCCGCCAGACGCCGTCCTCGCGCCGGGAAACCCTGCACATGATCTGCGATATGATCGACGCCATGGTCGATTTCTCGCGAACCGTGGCAACCCCTCCGCCGACGCCCGCCGGCTAACGCGAGGCGAACTAACGCTTGCCGAACATCATCTCCCATACTTCGGGGTTGGTATGATCGACGCGCCCCTTTTCCGATAGAACGTCGAGGCCGCGCTGCACGGCCGGCCGCGCCTCCAGCCGGTCGACCCAGCGCTTGACGTTCGGCCAATCGGCGGGGTCCTGGCCGCGGCGGTCGAAGTTCCGGCACCAGGGCAGAAGCGCGATATCGGCAATGGAATACTCGCCAGCGACGTACTCCTGCTCAGCGACCTGCTTTTCCAGCACCCGATAGAGGCGGACCGCCTCGTTGGTGTAGCGCTCGATGCCGTAGGGCACCTGCTCACGTGCATAGTTGCGGAAATGATTGGCTTGGCCGAACATCGGCCCGACGCCGCCCATCTGCCACATCAGCCACTGGATGACCTGATAGCGTGGCCCCGTCTCACGCGGCATCAACTTGCCGGTCTTCTCGGCGAGATACATCAGGATCGCGCCGGATTCGAACAGGGTATAAGGCTTTCCGCCCGGCCCATCCCGGTCGATAATAGCGGGAATGCGGTTGTTCGGGTTGATCGCCAGGAACTCCGGCGTGAACTGCTCCCCCTGCTGGATATCCACCGGGTGCACCGTGTAGGGCAGCCCGATCTCCTCCAGCATGATATGCACCTTGTGGCCGTTGCTTGTGGACCAGGTGTACAGGTCGATCATCGCCTTCGCTCCCATCCCTTTGGCGGCTGTGCGCAGCCGCGTCGCATTCGCATGATTGTCGGTCGGCGAATGCGCAGACGCAATGGCAACGCGAACGGAACGAGCGGGCGCAGCCTTTCACTGCCCAGGAGAATGACGCTAAGATGCTGCAAACGCGGGTTGCTGCCCGTGGCCAACGTCCCGGAACAGGGACGACATAAGCCGCATCGACGGATTTTGGAGGAGAGCAGATGGATTTCGGCGTGTTCAACGTGCTGCAGCAGCGGCAGCGATCCAAGACCTCGGCCCAGGTCATGGACGAAGCGCTGGCCCAGGTCCGGCATGCGGAAGAACTGGGCTTCAGCCGCGTCTGGTTCGTCGAACACCACTTCTCCAACTACAGCCTCTGCCCTTCGCCGCTTGTGATGTGCGCCTATGCCGCCGGCATCACCAAGCGCATCCGGATGGGTACCGCCGTCGTGCTGCCGGCGCTGTATTCGCCCGCCCGGCTGATCGCGGAAATCGCGATGGTCGACAAGCTTAGCGACGGCCGTCTCGACCTCGGCGTCGGCACCGGCTATCAGCGCTATGAGTTCGAGCGCTTCCATGTCGAGCTGGATGACAGCCGGGCAATGATGCTGGAGATGCTCGAGATGATCGAGGCCGGGCTGAGCCAGCCGAATTTCAGCTTCAAGGGCAAGTTCTGGGAACAGCCGCAGACGGCGATCAACGTCCGCCCCGTGCAGCGCCCGCATCCGCCGATCTGGATGACGGCCAAGGATCCTGCCAGCCTGAAACGGGCCGCAGAGCGGGGCTATACGCCCTTCATCTCGTCGCGCTTCGCGAGCATCGACGAGTTGCGGCCCCTGCGGAACAATATCGATACCGTTTTCCAGGACTGCGGCGTGGACACGGCCCATCTGCCGCTGGGCCTGCTCAGCTTCATCGGCATCAGCCGCGATCCCAAGGAGATCGACCACTATCTGGACTGCTCGCGCTATCAGCAGCGGATCGCACGCGCGCTGCGCGAACGGCGCGAGGTCATGGTCGACGATTACTGGGTCGAGGAAGTGCCCTTCGCGAACGAGTCCACCCTTGAGGAGGCCAAGCAGCATGTACTGGCCGGCAATCCGGAGGAGGTGACGGAAAAACTGGTTCGTATCCTCAAGGAAATCCGCCCGTCGCACATGACCTTCTACTTCCAGGTCGGCGATATCCCATTGAAGCAGGCCCTGGAATCCATGCGCCTGTTCGTCGAGGAGGTGATCCCCGGCGTCGAAAAGGCATTCGGCAAGCCCATCGCCGAGATCAACCGGCCGACGCCGCTCGTTCCCCGCACGGCGCAGGCGGCGGCGGAATAGGCAGGCGAGGACGCGGCATGGATTTCGGCATCTTCAACCTGCTGCAGCAACGGCAGCGATCCAAGACTTCGGCCCAGGTCATCGACGATGCACTGGCGATGGTCCGGCTGGCGGAGGAACTCGGATTCAGCCGCGTCTGGTTTGCCGAGCACCATTTCTCCAACTACAGCCTGTGTCCCTCGCCGCTGGTGATGTGCGCGTACGCTGCCGGGATTACGAAACGCATCCGGCTCGGCACGGCCGTGGTGGTGCCTGCGCTGTATTCGCCGGCCCGGCTGATTGCCGAGATCGCGATGGTGGACAAGCTGAGCGACGGACGGCTCGATCTTGGCGTCGGCACCGGCTATCAGCGCTACGAGTTCGACCGCTTCGGCGTGGCCATCGACGACAACAAGGACATGATGCTGGAGATGCTCGACATGATCGAGCAGGGCCTGACCCGCCCGCATTTCAGCTACAAGGGCCGTTTCTGGGAGATGCCCCAGACGGCGATCAACGTGCGCCCGGTCCAGCGACCGCATCCGCCGATCTGGATGACCAGCAAGGACCCGGCCTGCCTGAAGCGTGCCGCCGAGCGCGGCTACACCCCCTTCATCTCCTCACGCTTTCCCAGCGCCGAGGAACTGTCCCCGGTCCGCAATCATATCGACGGGTTCTTCCGCAATCTCGGCGTCGATCCGGCGACCATGCCGCTGGGATTGTTGAGCCCGCTCTGCGTCAGCAACGACCCGGCACGGGTACGGCACTATCTGGATTGCGTCCGCTATATGCAGCGCCTGTCCAATTCGCTGCTGGAGCGCCGCGAAGTGGTCGTCGACGATTACTGGCTGGCCGAAGTGCCGTTTGCAGGAGAACCCAGCCTGGAGGATGCGGCACGGCTGGTCCTGGCCGGCAATGTGGACGAAGTGACGGAAAAGCTGGTGCGTCTGTTGCGGGATGTCCGGCCGTCGCACATGACCTTCCATTTCCAGTCGGGCGACATACCGATCGAACAGTCGCTGGAGTCCATGCGCCTGTTCGCGGAACAGGTCATCCCCGGCGTGGAACGGGCCTTCGGCATGCCGATCGCCGAGATCAACAAACCGAAGCCGCTGAGCGTTGCCCCCGCCGCGGAATGAGGATCAGGCCGCGCCGCGGCGGCCCGACACCGCAAACAACTGCCCCTGGGGCAGCGGATAGAACGCCTTCAGATCGCCGGACGGCTTGCCGAACAAATACCCCTGCACATAATCGACGCCACAGACCCGCACGAAGTCCAGGCTATGCGGGTGGTC
>JBFWNZ010000261.1:0-5646 GCA_050250795.1 Alphaproteobacteria bacterium
TGGTGGATGCAGCGACCGGCCGGCACAAGCTGCGCCTGTGCTTCGCCAACCTTACCGAGAGCGAAATCCGCGAAGGCGTCGCCAAGCTCGCCGACATCTGCTTCCGCGAGTTCGGCGTGCCGGTGCGCGGCGACAACCGGCCGCGGTAGCGGCTCGGCGGAGTGCCACACAGGCGCTCCCGCTCTCTCCCCTCATCCTGGAGAGCTTTACACGGAGGCCGCGAAACGCTGGAGAAAGATGGCCGGGTCAAGCCCGGCCATGACGCTTCTGTTTAATTTCCAAACAATTACGTCATGCGCGGACTTGATCCGCGCATCTCCACGAGCATAAGTCCGGAAGCTTCCGGTCCATGCACGGGTCTCCAGCATGAGCAGGAAAGGGCCGAAAGTTCCGCCCCTTCCGTGTCGGCGTCAGCCGCCCCTACGCCCCCTTCGCCGCCTGGATCGCCTCCCACACCTTGAGCGGGGTGGCCGGCAGGTCGATATGCGCGATGCCGTATTCGGACAGCGCGTCGACCAGCGCGTTCATCACCGAGGGCATGGAGCCCGCGCAGCCCGCCTCGCCGCAGCCCTTCACGCCCAGGATGTTGGTCTTGCACGGCACGGGATGGTGCAGCAGCACCGGCACCGGGGAATAGTCGGCGCGCGGCAGGGCATAATCCATGAACGAGCCGGTCAGCGGCTGGCCGTCCGGATCGTGCACCACACGCTCCATCAGCGCCTGCCCGATGCCCTGGGCGACGCCGCCATGCGCCTGCCCCTCGACCAGCAGCGGGTTGATGACGGTGCCGAAATCGTTGACCATCGTGTAGCGCACGACCTTGGTCACGCCCGTCTCCGGGTCCACCTCGACCTCGCAGACATGGCAGCCGTTCGGATAGGCGAAGGGCGGACCGTCGCCGACATGGCTGACCGACAGCGTGTCCGGCACGCCCTCGGGCAGCGCCGTCCCCGCCTTCTTCGCCGCACGCAGTTGGTCGGCCAGGTCCATGATGCCGATGCCGCGGTCGGTGCCGGCGACGCGGAAGCGCCCGCCCTCGGCCGCGAGATGGAACTCGACATCGGCCTCGGCCGCCTCCAGGAAATGCGCCGCCGCCTTGATGCCCTTCTCGCGAACCAGTTCGCCCGCCTCGAAGATCACCTGGCCGCTCGCCATCATCGACTTCGACCCGCCGGTGCCGCCGCCGGCCAGCAGCTCGTCGCTGTCGCCCTGCAGCAGCCGGATGCGCTCGAAGGGGATGCCCAACCGGCTGACCAGCACCTGGGCGAAGGGCGAGGCATGGCCCTGGCCGTAATCCAGCGTGCCGGTGACGATCGTGACCGTGCCGTCATCCTCGAAGCGGATGCCGCCCATCTCCTTGGCGGGCGGGCCGGTCACTTCCAGATACTGGCCGATGCCGCGGCCGCGCAGATAGCCGCGCGCCCGGCTCTCCGCCTGCCGGGCCGGGAAGCCGTCCCAGTCGGCGGCCTTCAGCGCCTTGTCCAGGATCGCGGTGAAATCGCCGCTGTCATAGATCGTACCGGCCGGCGTCGTGTAGGGAAAGGCGTCGGGCCGGATATGGTTGCGGCGGCGGATCTCGGCCCGGTCGATGCCCATCTCGCGGGCCGCCGTGTCCATCAGCCGTTCCATATAGTAGTTGCTCTCGGGCCGCCCGGCGCCGCGATAGGGGCCGACGGGCGTGGTGTTGGTGAACATCGCCCGCGTCTCCACCGCCTGCAGCGGCGTCGCATAGACGCTGATCGAGTTCTTCGCGATGTTGCCGGTCGGCTGCACGATGGTGCCGTTCGACAGGTTCGCGCCGACATTGCCATAGCCGCGGATGCGCAGCGCCAGGATGCGCCCCTCGGCGTCCAGCGCGATCTCCTGCTCCATGTCGTGGGCGCGGCCCTGGCTGTCCGACAGGAAGCTTTCCGACCGCTCATCCGCCCATTTCACCGGCCGGCCCAGCAGCTTCGACGCGTACAGCACGGCGATGTATTCCGGATAGCAGCTCGACTTCATGCCGAAGCTGCCGCCGACATTGCCGACCAGCACACGGATCTTGTCCTTGGGCGCATTCAGCGGCTTGGTCAGCAGCTGGCGCATCGGAAACGCGCCCTGGCAGCCGAGACGCAAGGTCCAGTGGTCGCGTCCGGCATCGTACTCGCCCACCGCCGCCCGCGGCTCCATCTGGCTCACCACGACGCGGCTGTTCGCGATCTTCATGCGCGTGACATGCGCCGCCTTGGCAAAGGCCTCCTCGACCTTCACCGGATCGCCGGACAGGAAGTCGACGATCACGTTGCCCGGCGCCTCGTCCCACAGCTGCGGCGCACCCGGCTTGTCCGCCTCGCGCGCGTCGATCACCGCCGGCAGGGCGTCGATGTCGACCATCACCATCTCGGCCGCGTCGCGCGCCTGGGCGCGGGTCTCAGCAACGACGAAGGCGACCGGATCGCCGACGAAGCGCACCTTGTCGACCGTCAGCGGATACTGCTTGGGCACGGGGATGTCCGAGCCGTCGCGGTTCTTCACGCCCCGGCCGATGGGCATGGTGCCGATGCCGCCCGCCACCATGTCCGCGCCCGTGACCATCGCCAGCACGCCCGGCATGCCCAGCGCCTCGGACCCGTCGATCCCGCGCAGGACGCCATGCGCCACGGGGCTGCGCACCATCACCGCATAGGCCTGCCCCGGCAGGTTCACATCGTCGGTATAGTTGCCCAGCCCCTGCACCAGAACCGGGTCCTCCTTGCGGGGCACCGGCTGGCCGACCGAATACTTCTCCACGCCATCCATGCTGGCCGATCCGTCCATCATCCCTGTTCCCTTGCGCTGGCGTCCGGCGTCGGGCGCGCGTCAGGCGGCGCCGTGCCGGAACCCGGTCAATTCGGAAGCCGCCGCCACCCCCGCGGCCGCAGCCATACGGAATGCTGGCGCGGATTCCGCCGAAGGGCAACCCTCCTGCGTTGCTGTGCGATAGCACGCTGCGCATGGAGCGGCCTCCGCCCCCGCCCGTCATCCTGAGCCCGACGAAGGATGAGGTCCACCGGGTGTCTCCGAGCCACGCATGCTTCGTCAAGCTCAGCATGAGGGTGAAGGCACGGGCGACGGCCCTGCGCCCTTGCCGTCGCCGCCCCACTCAATGCGCGAACAGCCGCAAGCCCCCATCCACCGGGATCACCGCGCCGGTGATGTAGGCGGCCCGCGGCGAGGCCAGGAACACGGCCAGCCAGGCGATCTCGTCCGCCTCACCGAAGCGGCGGACCGGCAGATATTTCTCGGCGAAGGCGCGCTCGCTCTCCGGCGTCGGGAACATGCGCGTCAGCTGCTCGCTGCGGATGCGCCCCGGCTGGATGCAGTTGATCGTCACCCCGTCCGGCCCGATCTCCTTGGACAGGCCCTTGGCCCAGACATGCACCGCCGCCTTGGCGCTCGATGTGGCGTTCAGGCTCAGCGGCTCCGAGGTGCCGGTGAAGTTGACGATCCGCCCCCAGCCGCGCCGGCGCATGCCCGGCATCGCCGCATGGGTCAGCTCGCGCAGCCGGAAGAAGTTGAGCAGCATCGCCTCGTGCCACTGGTCCGCCCCGGCCTCCACCGGCACGGTGCGGCTGCCGCCCGCCACGTTCATCAGGATGTCGATCCGCCCCAGCGCCGCCTCCGCCTCGGCGGCCAGCCGCTCCGGCGCCCCGGCCTCGTACAGGTCGACCGCCAGCGGGATCATCGGCGTCCCGCCCTCCGCCGCCACCTGCGCCGACCATGCCCGCACATCGTCCACCCGCCGCGCGGCCGCCGCCACCGTCACGCCCTCCAGCGCCAGCAGCCGCGCCAGCGCCTTGCCGATGCCGCGGCTCGCCCCCGTCACGAGCGCCGTGCGCCCGCGAAGCCCGATATCCATGCGTTCCACTCCCGGATGGTCTTGTTATGTCACGTCCAGCAGTGTAGCGCCCGACACCGCACGCGGCGAGGCGGCGGGCCGCGACCGCCCAAGCCGCGCAGCGAGCAAAATCCAGGCGCTCAGCCTTGAAATCCGAAAATAGGAAATTATGTATGTTTTCTCTTTTCAGGGAGAAACGCCGATGACCGAATTCAACCGCCTCGGCCTCGACGACTGGGAGCCGGATCATGTGCGCGAGGAGCGCGAGGCCGCGGCACGCAAGGCACGGCAGGACGAGGATAATCTCTCCCGCCTGCTGCAAAGCGCGAACGACGCGCGCGCCGCGCTGCTTGAGACCCGCATGCGCCTGTTCATCGACGGCTATGACGAATTCGGCCGCCTGCGCGTGCCGACCCCCGCGGACCCGGTCGATCCGATGGTCGATTACGCCGGCCTGTTCGGGGCCCTTGCGGCCCTGCGGCAGCGAGAACAAAACAGGATCGATTGCGACGAGATGATGGCGCGGCTCGATCTCGTCTATCTGCGCGCCACCGCCCGCGGCAACTATCACGCCGCCATCCGCACGGTCGAGCTTCAGGCGAAGCTGTCCGGCCTGCTGCCCGGCCGGATGACCAAGGCCGAAGCCCGCCTGCTCGCCGAGGCGGAGGCATCGGCGCCATCGTCCGCCCCTGCCCCCGTCGCGCCCGACCATGCCGCAACCGCATCGCCGCCGTCCGATGCTGCGCCCCCTCCGGACCCGGTCGCGCCACTGCAACAGGCAGAACGCGGCACGGAAACGGCCTCGGCTGCGGACGGCACCGCGCCGCCCGCGCGAACGCCCTGCCAAAACGACAGCCTGGGCGAGGCCAGCGGCCTCGCAACGCCGCCTTGCGACACCGACGCACCGGCGATGCCCCCTCGGACGCAGGGTTCCAAGGCGGCATTGCCCCCGTCTTTCGCACCCGATCCCGGCTACCCGGCCTCTGCGGATTCCTTGGAAAGTGCACGGCCCGGCACCCCACCCGGACCCGGTGGGTCCGGCCTCGATAGCGCTTGGCCGCGCTACGGCCCGCCGGGCCGGTGAACGCCCCGTCCGCTGGCATTCCCCGGCGGTTGCCGCTAGGCTCGCGGAAACCGTGCAATCACAATAAAGGGAAACGCCGATGGACATGGCGCTGTCGCATCTCAAGGTGCTGGACCTCACCTCGTTCCTGTCCGGCCCCTACTGCGCGATGATCCTGGCCGATCTGGGCGCCGACGTGGTCAAGGTCGAGCGGCCGAACGGCGGCGACGACGTGCGCACCACCCCGCCCTATATCGGCGGCGAGAGTTCGCCCTTCATGGTGTGGAACCGCAACAAGCGGTCGATCACCGTCGACTTCAAGGACAAGGGCGAGCTGGCGCGTTTTCTCGACCTCGTGCGGGTCGCCGACGTGCTGATCGAGAACTTCAAGCCCGGCGTGGCCGACCGGCTGGGCATCGGCTACGAGGCGGTGAAGGCGATCAACCCGCGCCTCGTCTATTGCTCGATCTCGGGCTTCGGCCAGACCGGCCCCTATGCGCCGCGCGGCGGCTTCGACCTGATCGCTTGCGGCATGTCCGGCCTGATGGCGATCAACGGGCCCGAGGACGGCCCGCCCTTCCGCATCCCGATGCCGATCACCGATCTGTGCGGCGGCATGAACGGCGCCATCGGCGTGCTGGCGGCGCTGCAATCGCGCGAGCGCACGGGCAAGGGCCAGCGCGTGGACACCTCGCTGTTCGAGTCCGGCGTGGCGCTGGGGGTCTAC
>JBFWNZ010000262.1:0-5607 GCA_050250795.1 Alphaproteobacteria bacterium
ATGCCGAACAGGAACTGATAGATGCCGGTCTCATAACCCGGCTTCGCACCGCGCTGGACCAGCGTGTCGCCGGGCAGCTTCGCCTTGATCGCGTCCTCGATCTCGCGGCGCTGGGTCGCTTCGACGGTCAGAACCCAGTCGACCATCTTGTCATCGCGGCCGGCGGCGCGCTTGGCGGTCAATTCGGCGCGCAAGACCGGGTCGGATTCCCACAGATGCGCGCCCAGCACGCAGCGCTCCTCGATCAGTGCCGGCAGCGTCTCGCCGAGCAGCCAGGACCGCAGCCCGTCGGCCTTGCCGTCCTGGGGCGAGAGGCGGATCGAGGCGATGCAGCCGCCGAAGCCGCGGCCGACCGAGCCGGTGACGCGGAACACGCCGCGATGCGCGTTGCGGTAGTCCTTGCGCATCCGCATCGCCCAATCGGTCGGCTTGGCGGTGATGTTGGTATAGGCCGGCGTCGCCAGCGTTTCGATGGCGTCGGTCTCATACATCGCGTGATAGCGGGGCGTGCCTTCCAGCGCGATGTAACGGCGCGCCCGGTTGAAGCCGGGGACGTCGATGCGCTCGGGGATGTGCTCGCGGATATGCCAGTTATCGCACTCATCGACAGTCTCGGGCAGCAGGTCGATCCACATGCCCAGAATGCCCTTGCCCTTCATCGTCATCGCGCTGCCTTCCCCTGCCTAAGCGTCAGTCCGAAACCGTATAGAGCAGACGGTAGAGGCCGAAGTCCATCTCCGGCTTCGCGCCCCGCGCAACCAGCGCGTCGCGTCCCAGAAGCGCCCGCTGCGCGGCCTCGATCTCCTTGGGCTGCGTCGCCTCGAACAGCAGAACCCAGTCCGCCGTCGGATCGTTCGATCCGGCCTTGCGCGTCGCATCCATCGTCGCCCGCACCGCCGGATCGTTCTCCCACAGATGCACCGCGATCACGCAGCGCTGCCGCAGCAGCGCGGGCATCAGTTCGCCGGTCACGAAGCTCCGCAGCGCCGCCGCCTTGCCGGCGGCCGGTGCAAAGCGCAGGCAACCCAGCACCGCGCCCTCGCCACGCCCGATGGTCTCGGTGACACGCAAGGTGGAGCGCACGGTGTTGTGCAGCACCTGACGCATCTTGCGTGTCCAGTCCGTGGGACTGCCGGATATCTGACGGTAGCCGGGCTCAAGCAGCGTCTCAGCCGTGTCGGCCTCATAGACCGCCATGTAGCCCGGTGCCCCGGAGACCGCCGCGTAACGTCGTGCGCGACGGAAGCCCGGCAGGTCGATCCGCTCGGGGATGTGCTCACGCACATACCACTCGTCGCATTCCTCCGACGTCGCCGGCTCCACGTCCAGCCACAACGCCAGTACGCCCCTGCCCCGCATGGTCATGTGCATTTCCCCCGTTATTGCTCCGCGGACCTGATCCGGCCGCGGTTGCAGTCGTCACTCCGCCGCGATGCTGTTCCGGCCGCGCCACTGATGCGCCAGTTCGATCACCCGGTCGATGTCGCTCTCATCGTTGTAGACATGGATCGAGAAGCGCAGAACGCCGCGCCGGATGGTCAGGCACACCTGGTTCTCGACCAGATGGCGGTAGAGGCCGTTGACCATCGGATCGTCGGCCGTATCGTGGCCGCCCTTGCCGATCCGGCCCACGGTCACGATGGAGCCCAGATGCGGCCCTGGCGCGCCACCGCAGACCGGGAACCCCTCGGCCAGAAAGCCCTCGACCAGCCGCCGCGCAAGGCCGGTCGCCCGCGCCTCAACGGCCTTGCCGCCCTGTTCCAGCAGCAGCCCCAGCGAGGCGTCCACCGCGGCGGCGCCGGCATAGTTGAAGTTGCCGACATCGAAGCGCTTGGCGCCAGGGTTGAGGCGATAGTTGTCGTCGCCCGCCTCAGCCTCATGCGCATCGCCGAGGTCGACGCCGAAGCGCGAGAGATAGGCCGGCACCATCCGCTCCGCCCAGGATTTGCGGCAATAGAGGAAGCCCATGCCATAAAGCGCAAGCAACCCCTTCTGGGTCGAGACGGCGAGACCGTCGATGCCCTGCGCCTCGACATCCGTGTGCAGGATGCCGCAGCCCTGCACCGCATCGGCCAGCAGGAACACGCCGCGCGCCTTGCAGGCGGCGCTGATCGGCGCGAGGTCGGTGCGGAATCCGGGGGCGAAGGTGACGCTGGCCAAGGTCACCATGCGGGTTCGGTCGTCGATGGCGGCCACCACCTTCTCCGCCGGGATGCGCCCGTCCTCCGGCGCGATCGCAACCAGTTCCACCCCCGCGCGCTTCGAGATGTGCAGCCAGGGATAGAGGTTCGCCGGGTGCTCCAGTTCCGGGCAATAGACGATCTTGTCGCCCTTCTGCCAGGGAAAGGCGGCCATGATCGAGTTGATGCCCTCGGACACGTTCTTGGTGAAGGCGATCTCGTCCGGCCGGGCATTGATCAACTGGGCGAAACGACTGCGGCAGCGCTCGATCATCGCCAGCATCGCCGCCTTGTCGCAGGTGCCCGTCATCTGGGCGTCGACCTGGGCCATCACCGCGTCGCGCGTCTCCTGCGGCAGCAGCCCGCGCGCCGAGACATCCAGATAGGTCTTGCCGCCGAGGCCGGGAAAGCGGCTGCGCAGCGCCGCGAAGTCCGGAGCGTCGCTCATGGCCGGCCGCTCCACCCGAAGACCGTCCGCGCGGTTTCGGCGTCGATCCGTCCTTCGCGAACGTCGCGGGCCACCAGCTCCGGCGACCGGTCCGTCGGATTGCCGAAACCGGCACCGCCCGGCGTCTCGACTCGCATCAGGCTGCCTGCTGCCATGCGCACCTCCTTGGCGCCCGAGAAGTATTCCTTCTCCTCCGCCGTGCCGGGGTTGTAGACGAACCGCCCGGTGCGGGCATCGCCGCCGCCATGCATGCCATGCGCCGGCTCATGCTGGCGTTCGGCAGACAGGCTGACGGTGATGTCGCGCCCGAGCACGCGGTAGTCGCGGACCAAGCCGCGGCCGCCGCAATACTTGCCCGCGCCGTCCGAGCCGTCGCGCAGCGCATAGCGCTCGACCCGCAGCGGAAAGGCATGCTCCAGCGCCTCGATGGGCAGGTTGGCAGAGCCCGAGGCATGGGTCCGCACGCCGTCATGGCCATCTCGGAAGGCCATGCCGCCCATGGCGCCGGCCACCGTCTCGTAATGCACGAAATACTTGTCGTTGCGATGGTCGAAGCCCGACCAGGTCAGCAGATGATGCGGCCCGCTGCCCGCGATGGCCTGCTTCGGCATCGCCTGCGACAGGGCCGCCGCGACCACGTCGCCGATGACGCCGCACGACGCCGAGCGCGTGCCCACCGCCGCCGGCGGCACTGGCCCCACCAGCGTGCCCGGCGGGGCCTCGACACGCATGGTCCGGAAATAGCCGGCATTGGCAGGAACGTCCGGGTCCAGCATCGACTTGGCCACGACATAGACGGTTGCCATCAGCGCCTGATAGGGCACGTTGCGGGCGCTCTTCAGCTGCGGCGCGCTGCCGTCGAAGTCGAAATGCATGCTGCCGTTGCCGATTGTCAGCTTCAGCTTGATCTTGGCCGGCTTGTCGGGCGTGTCGCCGGACAGATAGTCCTCGGCCTCATAGACGCCGGCCGGCAGCCGCCGGATCGCCGCCTCGAACCGCCGCTCGGTGAAATCGAGATAGTCGGCGAAGGCCTGCTCGGTGACATCCGTCCCATAGCGCTCGAACAGCGCCTCCATGCTGCGCAGGCCGGTGAAGTTGGCCGCGAGCTGCGCGCGCAGATCGCCCAGCCGCTCCTCGGGCGTCCGCGAGTTCAGCAGAATGATGTCGACGATGTCGCGGCAGATCTCGCCCTGGTTCATCACCCGGACGGCGGGCAGGCGAAGCCCTTCCTGGAAGATGGTCTCGCAGGCCGCGGACTCGCTGCCCGGCACCATGCCGCCGACATCGGCATGGTGCGCGATGCAGGCGGTGAAGGCGACGATGCGGCCGTCGCGGAACACCGGCGCGATGATGTTGATGTCCGGCAGATGCGTGCCGCCGCCGTTATACGGGTCGTTGGCCAGGAACATGTCGCCGGGCTTGATGTTCTGCCCGCCGAAGCGCTGGCGGATATAGTCCACGGCGCCGATCATCGAGCCCAGATGGATCGGCACATGATGCGCCTGGGCGATCACCTGCCCCTTGGCGTCGAAGATCGCCGTGGAGCAGTCGTAGCGCTCCTTGATGTTGGGGGAATAGGCCGCGCGGATCAGCGCGGCGCCCATCTCCTCGGCGGTCGCCAGCGTGTGGCGAGCGACCACCTCGGTCGTTACAGGGTCAACTTCTCGGCCCATTCGGACACCTCCAGCCGGCCCACCGCCGACTTCACCTCGATGAACAGATTGCCGAAGGCGTCGGTCTGCACCTCGGCCTCGGGGGGCACCACCGTCGTCGCGTCCATCTGCTCGATGATCGCGGGGCCGGCGAACATGGCGTCGGCCGGCAGCCGGTCGCGGTCATAGACGGGCGTCTCGACATAGCCGGTCTCGGCGAACCAGACCCGGCGGCGGTCGAGCACCGCGTCGGCCAGCCTGGCCCGGGCGCTGCCCGCCGTCTCCGGCGGCGCGGACGGCCGGTGCGCAGTGACGACGAGGCGCAGATTGACGATCTCGACCGGATGTTCGGGCACGTCATAGCCGTTGAACTCGCGGTGCCGGGCATGGAAGCGCGAGACCATGGTCGCCAGCGCTTCCTCGTCCATGCGGTCGCTGGGCATCGGCAGGATCAGCTCGAAGGCCTGGCCCAGATAGCGCATGTCCATCTGCCACTCGAAGGCGACCTCGCCGCCCGCGACGCCCTCGCCCGCGATCCAGGCCTGGCCGCGCTGGGCCAGATCGGCCAGCCCGTCGCGCAGGGACGGGATCGCGGCCGGCGTCGCGACCAGGATGCGGGTCAGGCTGAAATCGCCGCGCGTGTCGGCATGCAGCAGCCCGAGCGCGGACAACAGACCCGGATGCGGCGGCACGAAGACGCGGCGGATGCCCATCTCGCGGGCGATATCCGCGGCGTGCAGCGGACCGGCGCCGCCGAAGGCGACCAGCGTATAGTCGCGGGGGTCCTCGCCCTGCTCCACCGACACCACGCGCACCGCGCCCATCATATTGACGTTGACGATGGAGACGATGCCTGCCGCCGCCTGCACGAGATCGAGGCCGAGCGGCTTCGCGATGCTCTCCACCGCCTTGACGGCACGGTCGGGATAGACCGCCATGCGGCCGTTCAGCAGCGTCTTCTGGTTCAGCCGGCCGAGCACGAGGTTGGCGTCGGTCACGGTGGGCCTGTCGCCGCCGCGCCCGTAGCCGGCGGGACCGGGGATGGCGCCCGCGCTCTGCGGTCCCACCTTCATCAGGCCGCCGGGATCGACCCAGGCAAGGCTGCCGCCGCCCGCCCCGATGGTGTGGATGTCGAGCGTGCGCGCCCGCACCGGCATGCCGGCCATCTCGCGCTGGTTCTTCTTCGCCGGCTCGCCCTCGCGGATCAGGCACACATCGGTCGAGGTGCCGCCCATGTCGAAGGCGATCAGGTTGTGGATGCCGACCCGCTTGCCGAGACCGGCCGTCGCGATCACGCCGCCGGCCGGGCCGGAGAACAGCGTGTTGA